>JAKAXS010000500.1 GCA_021816505.1 Pseudomonadota bacterium | reverse complement strand
AGCGCGGTCAGCTCGCGGGCATGACGCGCGTGGTCAACGCGCTGTTCCCGATGCCGGTCATCATCCTGTTCCGCCACGGGAGCCGTGTCTCGCTCGCGGTGAACGAGCGCCGCCAGCACAAGCGCGACGCCAGCCGCGACGTGCAGACCGGCCGCACCTCTATCGTTCTCAACATCTCGACCGCGCGCCCGCATCGCGGCCATCTCAGCATCCTCGGCGGACTGGATTGGCGGGAAATGCGGCCGCGACCGTCCAATTTCGACCAGCTTTACGCCGGCTGGCAGGCAGCACTTTCGACCAAGACGCTCAACGAGAGCTTCTACAAGGAACTTAGCCACTGGTTCTTCTGGGCACGCGGCCTTGTTACCTTCCCCGAAGGGGCGGGCAGCAAGACTGAGGTGCCACTGATCCGTCTACTGACCCGCGTTATCTTCTGCTGGTTCATCAAGGAGCGTGGGTTGATCCCGGAAAGCCTGTTCCGGCTCGAAGAGTTGAGGCCACTGCTCAGGACCGATCCTGGCACGGCAATGGAGGAAGGCAACTACTATCGCGCTATCCTTCAAAACCTTTTCTTCGCCACGCTCAACACGGAAATGGGTGATGGCCGCAAATGGCGCTCAAAAAACACAGGCGGCGGGCAGGACGGGCACCATATGGTCCATAGCGTCTATCGCTATCAGGGCCTGTTCGCAGATCCCGACGCCGCGCTCGGCCTGTTCCGCAAGGTGCCGTTCCTCAATGGCGGGCTGTTCGAGTGCCTCGATCGCGAACTTACCGAACGCGATCTGGCGCGCGATCCCGGCCTTACCAAAGTCAGCGACGGCAAGCGGCTGCGCGTGGACGGCTTTTCGGACCACCCGAGAAACCCGCTGCACATTCCGAACTGCATCTTCTTTGGGGATGCGGTAGAGGTCGATCTCAACGCTGTCTACGAGACCACAGGCAAGAGCTACACTGCGCGCGGCCTTTTCACGCTGTTCGGCGACTATGTATTCACGGTCGAAGAGAACACTGCCGTCGAGGAGGAGGTCGCGCTCGATCCCGAACTGCTCGGCAAAGTGTTCGAGAACCTGCTCGCCTCCTATAATGAGGAGACCAGCACGACCGCACGCAAGAAATCGGGCGCCTTCTACACGCCTCGCTATGTCGTGGACTACATGGTGCGCGAGACACTAACGCACCAATTCGCCGCCTCATTGCCGAAGTCAGATGACAGCCTTCCTCGGGTCCGTGCCCTGCTCGATCCCACTGCGCAAGCGCCCGAATTTTCGGATGGGGAACGCGACACGCTAATCGCAACCATCGAGGATCTGAAGGTACTCGACCCCGCCTGCGGTTCAGGCGCTTTCCCGATGGGCATGTTGCAGGCGCTGTTTGAAACGCTGCGCCGGCTGGATCCGGACAACAGGCAGTGGAAGGAGAAGTTGCGCAAGCCGTTGGTGCGCCGCGTCGCTGATGCGCGCAACTACGACATCACCCGCCGCGAGACGGAGATCGAGGAAGCTGAGGCGGCGCTTAAGGCTTTTGACGAGGAGTTCGCTGACAACGACCTTGCCGACTATGTACGCAAGCTGCACATCATCGAAAAGTGCCTTTACGGGGCGGACATCCAGCCAATCGCCATCCTGATCGCAAAGCTACGTTTTTTCATTAGTCTGGCTCTAGAGCAGAGGCTGCGTAAGGACCGCCGCAATCTTGGCATCAAGCCGCTGCCTAACCTCGAAACCAAGTTGGTGGCGGCGAACAGCCTGATCCCACTCGAACGACCTGCGCAGGACGATCTCTTCGCCAATCCCCGCATTGGTGAATTGGAACGGGCGATTGAGGATGCGACCCAGCGCCATTTTGGCGCACGCACGCTGACTACTAAGCGCAAATACCGCGACCTGATCCAGCAATACCGGGACGAGCTGTCCCAAATCCTCGAAACCGAGCATTCGCTGCCCCACGAGGACGCCCGCAAAGCCGCCGCCTGGAATCCGTTCGACCAGAACGCCAGCGCGCCCTTCTTCGATCCGCTCTGGATGTTCCAGCTTCACCAAGGCTTTGACATCGTGATCGGCAATCCGCCCTATGTAAGGCAAGAAAAGATCAAGGAGCAGAAGCCGGCACTGGAAAAAATCTACGGACGGAAGGATGAGAAGGGGCGGTTGCTTGGCAGTTATGCCGGCACGGCCGACCTCTTCGTTTACTTTATCGAGCGCGGCGTCCATCTGCTCAAGTCTGGTGGAGTCTTCGGCTACATCACCTCGAACAAATGGTATCGCGCCAAATATGGCGAGAATTTGCGATACTGGTTCAATGTTCACGCTAGGATCGAGACGCTGATCGACTTCGGCGACGCGGAAGTGTTCGATGCCATCGCCTATCCGACCATCCTCATCGCTGCGCGGCGCGAGCGGCCCGGCCCCTTACCGGAGGATCGCTTCCGCGCCCTGAACTGGCAGGATCTGAGCGAAGGCGTGACAATCGAGGAGTTTCCGGCGCTGGTGGCGAGCGACGGCTTCACTATGCCGCAGACGGCGCTGGAGAGGGACGGTTGGCAAATCGAGCCGACCGTGAAGCGTGACCTGCTCGCCCGCATCCGGGCCACCGGCGTGCCGCTCGGCGACTACGTTGACGGGCGATTCTATTACGGCATCAAGACCGGCTACAACGAAGCCTTCGTAATCGACGGCGCCACCCGAACCCGGCTGATCGCCGCCGATCCGAAGAGCGATGAAATCATCAAGCCATTCTTGCGCGGCCGCGACATTAAGCGCTGGCGCGTGGAACCGCGGGATTTATGGCTGATCTTCACCCGGCGCGGGATCGATATTGATGCCTATCCGGCGGTGAAGCGGCATCTCGCGCAATATAGGGAGAAGCTGGAACCTAAGCCCTCAAACTGGGTCGATGGGCCGTCTGAGGCGGATAAATGGCCGGGGCGGAAGGCCGGTTCGTATAAGTGGTTCGAAATTCAGGACAACATCGCGTACTGGCGTGAGTTCGAGACAACGAAGATCGTCTATCCGGACATCTATGAACATCA
>JAKAXS010000499.1 GCA_021816505.1 Pseudomonadota bacterium | reverse complement strand
GCTAAAACAAGCAATCTAATTCAGAAAACCCGAACAATTTAGCACCACAATTCAGTCGGACACGGAAAAATCCGCGGAATTCTGCGACTTTTTCACGCCCACAAGGGTCAAAGTGTCGAAGTTGGGTTTGGGACGCGGTGCGGGCCCGCCAGCAGGCCGGAAGTTTCGTGGTGCGCCGCGATGCGGGTGTGAATCGGCATGGAATAAGGACCCCGTTTTCGGGGTGATCGGCATCCAATCGGGACCCCGGGGCTGAGGGTCCACATTGGCCTCCTTTTCTGAGGGAGGTCTTGGTTGGAATGCTGGTTGTGGAAACGATAGCGAAGATACGGCGCGCCTATTTTTCCCAGAAGAAGCCGATCAAGGAGATTTGTCGCGAGCTGCGCGTGTCGCGGAAGGTGGTGCGCAAGGTCATCCGGTCGGACGCGACGGAGTTCCGCTACGAGCGCGAGACGCAGCCGCTTCCCAAGATCGGGCCCTGGCGGGAGCAACTGGAAGGGCTCCTTTCGGAGAACGAGGCGAAGTCGTCGCGGGAGCGACTGACGCTTGTGCGACTTTACGAAGAGCTGCGGGGTCTCGGCTACGACGGAAGCTACGACGCCGTCCGCCGCTACGCGAAGAGCTGGCGCAAGGAGCGCGGCGCTGCTCTGGCGCAGGCCTATGTGCCGCTGAGTTTCGCGCCGGGCGAAGCCTATCAGTTCGACTGGAGCCACGAAGTCGTCTTGCTGAACGGCGTGACGACGACCGTGAAGGTCGCCCATATGCGGCTTTGCCATAGCCGCATGCCATTCGTGCGGGCCTACCCGCGCGAGACGCAGGAGATGGTGTTCGACGCGCACGATCGCGCCTTCGCCTTTTTCAAAGGGGCCTGCGCGCGCGGAATCTACGACAACATGAAGACGGCGGTGGAGTCGATCTTCGTCGGCAAGGAGCGGCAATATAATCGCCGCTTCCTCCAGATGTGCGGACATTATCTCGTCGAGCCCGTGGCCTGCACGCCGGCGTCGGGCTGGGAGAAAGGCCAGGTCGAAAATCAGGTTGGCCTGGTGCGCGAGCGCTTCTTCACGCCGCGTCTGCGGTTCAAGAGCTACGACGAGTTGAACGGCTGGCTGCTCGACAAATGCGTCGCCTACGCCAAGGCGCATCGGCATCCCGAGATCGCCGATAAGACAGTCTGGGAGGTCTTCGAGGAGGAGCGGCCCAAGCTCGTGCCGCTACGAGGCCGCTTCGACGGCTTCCACGCGGTGAGCGCGGCGGTGTCGAAGACGTGCCTCGTTCGCTTCGACAGTAACAAATACTCGGTGAAGGCCAGCGCGGTGGGCCGGCCCGTCGAAGTCCAGGCCTATGCCGACCGCATCGTCATTCGGCAGGACGGGAGTGTCGTCGCTGAACATCCCAGACGCTTTGGCCGAGACGAGACGACCTACGACCCCTGGCATTACGTGCCCGTCCTGGCGAGGAAGCCGGGCGCCCTGCGGAACGGGGCGCCGTTCAAGGACTGGGTGCTGCCATCCGCCATGGAAAAGATCCGCCGCAAGCTCGCGGGCTCCGCCGACGGCGATCGGCAAATGGTGAAAATCCTCGCCGCGGTTCTCGACGACGGGCTGCCGGCGGTCGAGGCCGCTTGCGCCGAGGCCATGGATCAGGGCGTCCATTCCGCCGACGTCATTCTCAACATCCTCGCGCGCCGCCGCGATCCCGGACCGCCGCTGACCATCCTCACGCCGGACGCCCTGAAGCTGCGGCACGCCCCTCTCGCCGATTGCGCAAGATACGATCAACTGAGGAGCTCGGGCTGATGATGGAACGCACGGAAATCTTCGATCTCATGGGAGAACTCAAGCTCTATGGCATGAGGAGCGCTTACGACGAGGTGATGGCGGCGGGCGTGAAGCGGCAGCACGAGCCGCCGCAGATCGTGGGCGACCTTCTCAAGGCCGAAATCGCCGAAAAGAACGCCCGCTCGATCAAATATCAGATGACGATCGCCAAGCTGCCCTTGGCGAAAGACATCGACGACTTCGACTTCGACGGCGCCACCGTCAACGAGACGCTGGCGCGCGATCTTTCCAGCGGCGGCTTCGTCGCCCAGCAGCGCAATATCGTCCTGGTCGGCGGCACGGGAACCGGGAAGACGCATCTCGCCATCGCCATCGCCAGAAGCTGCATTCGCGCCGGCCTGCGCGGGCGCTTCTTCAACACGGTCGATCTCGTCAATCGGCTCGAGGCGGAAACGCGCGCCGGACGCCAGGGACGCATCGCCGATTACCTCACCCGCATGGACTTCGTCGTTCTCGACGAACTCGGCTATCTACCCTTCGCGCAGGCCGGCGGCCAGCTCCTGTTCCACCTCGTCAGCCGGCTCTATGAGCGCACCTCGGTGATCGTCACCACCAATCTCGCCTTCGGCGAATGGCCCAGCGTCTTCGGCGACGCCAAGATGACGACCGCGCTCCTGGACCGTCTCACCCATCACTGCGACATCGTCGAAACCGGCAACGAAAGCTGGCGCTTCAAAAACCGCGCCTGACCCCGTCGACCATTCAGGCCGCCGCCGTTGTGGGCGTAACTCCGGTCGGGCTACGCCCTCCCTCCGTCACGCCCACAACGGCGCAAAACCCACGCCTGAAAAGGGGTCCCTTTTCGGCGCCGATCTGGGGGCCCGGTTCAATGCTGATTGACACGATAGTAGCAATGCGCCGCCAAGGGACGGAGCCGCTCGTAGTAGCACTGAGACCGCTGTAATGGCGGGGGAGCGAAGGGGCGGCGTCAACCGGCAGGCATGGGGAATCAACCGGGCAACCGGGAGGAATTCCGCATGACCTGCAAGCCTTACGACATATTTGTCGTAGGCTGGCTGATGGGAGCCGGATGAGCCGAGAGGTTCACGTCCGGTTCTGAGAGGGGCCGGAGGTGAAATTCCTCCGGCCTACTCACCCCTATCTGCCGCTCGGCCGGGGCTTTCTGTATCTGGTGGCGATCATGGACTATTGTAACGTAGCAAAGCCACTAATATGTAATCAAAGGGTGGAGATGA
>JAKAXS010000036.1 GCA_021816505.1 Pseudomonadota bacterium | reverse complement strand
GAAAAGGGGGCGGCGCTGCTGGCCGCCGGTGCAACGTTCCGGCGTGACGTCGAACTGGGTGACGGCTTCGAGACGGCCGGTGCCGTTGTTTTCGATCAGGCCAAGATCAGTGGTGTCTGCGATCTCCAGGGATCGCGCATTGTCAGCGCCACGCTGGCGCGCGGAACGCCGGCCGCGCCCGTGAACGAGACCCCGTCGGGCAGCGCGCCCCCTGCCGACTTCCTCGCCGCCGAGCCGCCGGACGAAGTCTCGGCCGCAGCGACCGATGCCGAGATTTCGCGCTACGACGATACCGCCATCAGTTTCGTCGACGCGGAAGTCGGCGCGCTGGAGATGCCGATGCTGGCGCAAGATCGCCCACGCGGCATCGCGGATCTCTCCCGCGCGCGCGTCGGCTCATACCTCGACTTCGCGGGCGCGTGGCCACCCAACCCCGGCTTCCGCGGGTGGAGCAACGGCCGCGAGGTGGACCACCTCGTGCTCGACGGCTTCACCTACGATCACCTCAGCAATCCGTCTGGCGCCGTCTCAGGCGCCGGTGCGCAGATGCGTTACGATGTCGGTGAACGCCGCGTCACCTGGCTCGAGGCGCAAGACATCACGGACCTGCGCGATCATTTCAAGCCGCAGGCGTGGGTGCAGTTGGCCAACAGTCTTTCCCGCCAGGGCTATCACGACGATGCGCGCGCCATCACCATCGCCCGCCGCCGCCGTCAGGCCCGCGCCCGCTCCACCACGCGGGGCCAGCGCTGGCAGGCCCGCATCCTCGATACGTTCGCGCTCTACGGCTACAATCCGTGGCGCACCGTGGTGTGGATGGTGGCGATGATCCTGTCCTTCGCCATGCTCTGGACCTGGGCCGCGAGCCAATGCGGCGAGCGCGGCTGCAGCGACGAGACCGTCTTCGTCGTCTCCAACCGCGACGCTTACACGCCGGACAAGTTCGCCGCGAGCTATCCGGAATTCAACGCGCTCGCCTATGCGTTCGACGTGTTCGTGCCGTTCATTCCCTTCGGCTACGAAGATCACTGGCGCCCGAACGTCGCGTGGCGGCCTTTTGCCGAAATCCCGTTTCCCGATGTCGCGCGCTTGACCGGCTCGGAGGCAACGTCGGCCGGCGAGCACAAACTGACGCTGACATTGGGCGGCGTGCTCTACCTGGCGATGGTGCTCGAAATGCTGATCGGCCTCGTTCTGACGTCGATCGCGGTGACCGGCTTCACGGGCCTGCTGCGTTCGGACGATTAGACCGCAATTGAAAAAGGGTCAGACTGCGGTCTGACCCTTGCTCGTTCTTCGACTTTGGAAATCCTCAGTTCAGCGGGCGCCCCGGTGCCGTCCCGAATTGCGGTATCGACACGGTCTGCTGTTGAGCTGTCTGCGGTGCGGCGGACTGATGCCCCTGATGCGTCGGCTGCTGGTAGACAGCCTGCTGCGCGCCGTTGCCCCGGTCGAGACGCGGTGCAACCTCAGTCAGATCCCGCACCTTGCGCGAACGGCCGTCGAAGCTGGCGCCCTCTTGGATGGTCAGGAACTGCGTATGGATGTCGCCTTCGACGTCAGCGGTCGGGTGCAGCACCACGCGTGCGCCGTGTATGGCGCCCTTCACTTTGCCGTGGACCTCGACGTTTTCGGCCGCGACCGAACCGGAGATGTTGCCTTCGCGTCCGACGTCCAACTGCTTCGAGTGAACGTCCGCGGCGATGTCGCCGTTGACCGTCAGCAAGCCCTGACAGCGAATGGTGATGCTCTGGCCTTCGATCGAGAGGTCGCTGCCGATCACCGAGGCAGGCTGATAGCTTTGTGCTGGAATCTGCGGCGGCTGTGCTTGGCCGGCATCTCCGGCATCGGCACGGCGCAACTGAAACGGCACCGTGTCCTTGGAACTATGGTCCTGCTTCCGATTGAACATTACGCAACTCCCTCAACTGACCCGTTCAAATTCGTGACGCCTCGCCGTGGTAGAATTGTGTCGGATCACGAATTTGCCGCGAAACCTCCACCCTGGTGGCGCGGTTGATGTTCGGCAGCGTGATCGACGGATGATGTCAGGCTCCGTCACTGTCCGCAAGCAACGCCGCAGACCGAGGGCCTTAAATCCGATGACGTCTGACGATTGGACGGTCCAACGCCTGAGCATGGTTCGAAAAATCAAGACGCTGGTGCGCGCCTTGCGTCGCAGCGGGCAAGACATCGAGCTCGACCAGCGCGTGTTGGACGCCATGGCCACGATCCCCCGGCAGGCTTTCGTGCCCGAAAGCGCAGCCGGGGACGCCTATGCCAACTCCCCGATCGACATCGGTTTTGCGCAAACCATCTCGCAGCCCTTGATCGTCGCCATCATGTCGAGCCTTGCGCAGCTCTCGCCATCGGCTCGCGTGCTCGAAGTGGGGACCGGCTCGGGCTATCAAGCGGCGGTTCTCGCGGCGCTCGCCGGCCACGTCTACACCGTCGAAAAAATACGCGACCTCGCGCATGGTGCGCGGCAGGCGTTGGCTCAGCAAAGGATCGTCAACGTCAGCATGCGCATCGCAGATGGCTATCAGGGCTGGGAGGAGCACGCGCCGTTCGATGCCATCCTCGTCACGGCCGCGCCACCCGACGTCCCCGAAGCGCTTATCCAGCAGCTCGCTCCCGGCGGCCGGCTCGTGATCCCGGTCGGCGAAGCCAACCAGATCCTGACCCTCATCGACAAGGCGGCGGACGGCACCCTGCGGCGAACCCCAATTCTGGAAGTCCGCTTCGTTCCCCTGGTGGCCGATTGAGCCGGTGAACGGGAAAAGCTCCCGCGATAAGCCAGATTCCCCCGGAACAAATTTCCGTGCATTGTGTTTTCGGCTGAGTCGAACTGTGCAGCGCCGTAGTAGCGTTACTCTCTACAACTCCGCAGCGGGAGGATTGAATGTCGCAAGTCGGACGTCTCGTAACGTCGGAAGCGAAATCGAACCCCGAACGCTTCTTTGCGTTGCCCGGTGACCTGGTCGGAGAGATCATGCTCACCCGTGGCGAGAAGCTCGCCACCCTCGAACGCTGGCGCCTCAACGTTCTCCAGGAATTGGCAGCCGCCGGCGAAGGCATGCAGACGTATGGCGTAGGCCGTCAGGCCCAGCTCCTGGACGAGATCGAAACCGCGCGTCAGCGTCTCTCGGTCCGCTAACTTCATTAACGAAACGCGATGCCGTCGCGTACGGCGTGTTCGAAGCCAGCGAAATTCGCTTGCATCGGGCACGCCGTATTTTGCATGACTACCCCCGTCTCGCCCGACGGGCGGTTTCGATCGGCTGGTTCATCACAATGACGAAAGACGGCGCCGGCACGCCAACTCGCTCTGCGCCCCGCGCCGAGACGACATCCGCGCGTCTCGACCTCATCGAAATGCCGGGCTTCGACGGCTATGCGCTGCTCGACAGCGGCGGCGGCCGCAAGCTCGAACGCTTCGGCACCGTCACGCTCGACCGGCCCGAGCCGCAGGCGTTGTGGCAACCGCGCACGCCGGATGCCTGGAAGAAGGCGAACGCGGTCTTTTCCGCCAGCGGCGATGACGAAGAGAAAGGCCGTTGGCGCGTCGACAAACCGGTGCCGGACAGTTGGCCTGTCAAAGTCGGTGCGGCCACCATGCTTTGCCGCCTGCAGGGCCTTTGGCACGTCGGCTTGTTCCCCGAGCAAAAGCCCCATTGGGATTGGATGAACGACCGCCTCGCGCTCGTGAAGGGTGAAAAACCGCGCGTCCTGAACCTGTTCGCCTACACGGGCGCGGCCTCGCTGCTGGCTGCTGCTGCCGGTGCCGAAGTCACGCACGTCGATGCGTCGAAGAAGGCCATCGGCTGGGGCCGCGAGAACCAGGCTGCCTCGAAGCTCAGCGACGCGCCGATCCGCTGGATCCTCGATGACGCCGCCAAGTTCGTGGCGCGCGAAGTCCGGCGCGGCAAGACCTACCACGTCATCCTCGTCGACCCGCCGAAGTTCGGCCGCGGTCCCGAAGGAGAGGTCTGGGATCTTTTCACGCATCTCCCCGGCCTGATGCGCGATTGCGCCAAGCTGCTTGCGCCATCGCAGGCGAGCCTCGTTCTCACCGTCTACGCCATCCGCGCGTCGTCGCTGGCGTTCGATCAGCTGTGCCGTGAGATGCTCGTCACACAGGGCGGCACGTTCCAGTCGGGCGAACTCGCCATCCGGGCGGCCTCAGGCAATGCCGTTCCCACCTCGCTCTTCACGCGCTGGGTGTCGTCATGACGGCCACGCCGATCAACGCCGTCAAGCCGATCACGAGCTTGCAGAACGACCGCATCAAGGCCATCCGCGCCCTCGACATGCGCAAGACGCGCAAGGAGACCGGCCTGTTCGTCGCCGAGGGCGCGACGCTGATCATGACGGCACGCGAACAAGGTCATGTTCCCGAGACGCTGGTCTTTCGTGCCGGTTCGGCGGGTGAAGGCGTCGCCAAGACGCTCGTCACGTGGGCCCTGCAACAAGGCGTCGACGTGCTCGAAGTTTCCGATGCCATCCTCGAAAAACTGGCGGCGAAGGACAATCCGCAAAGCCTGCTCGCCGTGTTCCGCCAGAAATGGGCCGAGCCGCCAAAGCCGCAGACATTGAAATCTCCCGCCGCCTGGGTCGCGCTGGAAGAAATCCGCGACCCCGGCAACCTCGGCACGATCCTGCGTACGGTCGACGCCGCGGGTGCCGGCGGCATCATCCTCATCGGCACGTGCTGCGATCCGTTTGCACGTGAAACAATCCGCGCGACGATGGGCTCGATCTTCGCCGTTCCCCTCGTCCGCCTCGATCGCGACGGCTTCCTCGAACTCTGCAAGGCCTGGCCCGGCGATATCGTCGGCACGCATTTGTCGGCAACGTCCGACTATCGCAAAGTCCACTACAAGGGCCCGACGCTGCTCGTCATGGGCAGCGAAGGACCGGGCCTCAGCCAGACGCTGGCCGCGCACTGCACCGAACTCGTCAAGATTCCCATGGCCGGCCGCCTCGACAGCCTCAACCTCGCCGTCGCCACGGCGCTGACGCTGTTTCAGATCCGCAGCCCGCATCTTTCCCTCTGACGGGCCGGACCCCATGCGCATCGAATACCACCGCACCTTGATCGCCGACCGCGTCCGCAACGAGGCGTTCCATCGCGCACTGGCGAAGACGATCGTCAAGGGCAAGTCGGTCGTCGCCGACATCGGCGCCGGCACCGGCCTTCTCGGCATGATGGCCGCCAAGCTCGGCGCGCGTGAGGTGTTCCTGTACGAGGCAGCGGAGGTCGCGGGCGTTGCCGCAGCACACCTCAAGGCCAATCGCGCCAAAGGTTGCCACCTCATCCCCTGCCATTCGACGGAGATGCAGGAGCCGCCCCAAGTCGACATCGTCGTCTCCGAAACGCTGGGCAACTATGCGCTGGAAGAAGACATCGTCGAAACGCTGAACGATGCCCACGCCCGTTACCTGAAGCCCGGCGGCACCGTCATCCCCTCCCGCATCACGCAGGTCGTGGCGCCGGTGATCGCCGACCGCTTCGCAAAGGAGCTGGCGGTCTGGAACGACGTCGGTTTCGGCCTCGACCTCTCCGTCGCGCGCACGATGAGCCTCAACAACGCGTATGTCCGCACGTTGAAGCCGGCGGACCTGCTGGGCGGCATGGCCAACGCGAAAACCTGGGACACGGTTGATCTCACGCGCCAGTGCAAAGCCAATCGCAAGGGCGAAGCGAGCTGGAAGGTCGACGCGGCGACAGCCGTTCACGGCTTCGCAACCTGGTGGATCGCCGACCTCATCCCCGGCGTCACGCTGTCCACCGCGCCCGGCGCCCCGCCGACGCACTGGGAGCAGCTCTATTTCCCGTTGCTGCGTCCGCTCGAAGCGAAGTCCGGCGACGTGATCGGGATTTCCCTGCGCTCGCGATCCTCGATCGAAGGCGGCACGCACCTCGCCTGGACCGCCACCCACACCGACCGCTCCGGCAAGCAGAAAGACCGTCAGGCCCTCGACCTGGACAAGGGCTGGATTCCTTAGGGCTGGCTTAAATTTTCAGCATCGCCCAGAACGTCACCCAGATGCCGCCGTAGACCAGCGCCGCGATCGCATACGGGCCGTAGATGTCCAGCGCCTCGCTGAACTTCGCCTTGCGCACGGCCGCGCGGTCGCTGTTGCGCGCCATCGCCCGGTCCAGATCGACCGACGAATGATTGAACGGGCAGCGCGCCTCGATCTCGTGATAGCGGCGCCTGAATTCCTGCAGCTCGGGCGCGGTGAGCGGCATGGCGATTTCCATCTCGCGCGCGAGGTTGGCGAGATCCATGGCGCAGCGCTGCAGAAAGACAGCGCGCGTCTGGTAATTGGCCAGGCCCACCACCAGACCGAAGCCGAACAGGAACAAGCCGGTCACTATCGCCGCGTAGTCGATGAAGGACCGCACCTCCGGCGCGATGCCCGCGCCGTACACGACGGGCAGCAGCGACAGTGAAATCTCGAACACCGTCGCGAACGTGAAGGCGGCCACGCTCATCACGTGCTTTGCTTCGAGCCGTTCGTGCGCGTTGAAGCGCGCCCGCTTGACGAGGCGCATCGCCTGCAGCAGCCGTTCCGCGGCGCCGCGCAGGTGACCGTCCGTCTTCGTGCCGGCATACGCAGGCGCGAGCCGTTCCGGTGCCGCCGACAGCGGCACGACATGCGGCCTGACCCGGCCTGAAAGCGTTGCTGTATCCTGCATTCCGCCCCGTGACGGCCCGCCAAGCGTTTGATCGCAGGCCGATTTGGGCGAATACCTGATTCTCAAGCCCGCGGCACGCCAGGCAACCTCAGACCGCGCGCGTTAACACTGAACGTGCGCCATCGACAACACGTGTTCCGGGCCACCTTCGGGCTTGATCCCGGCTCTTCGGCTGCCTATACGTAGCGCCTTCGAGAGCTGCCCCGTTCGTCTAGTGGCCTAGGACACCAGCCTCTCACGTTGGTAACAGGGGTTCGAAACCCCTACGGGGCGCCATATTTCACTATCAAGTAATTGATTTTGCGGCAATTTATTGAAGCGTCAGAGATTCGGCCCCAACAGCGGCCCTAATATCCTTCGCAAGTGAGACTACCGGACATAAAAGCTCGCAAAGGCACTTTTCTTGTCCTTTGCAATCGAAGTCGATCGCAGCTTTCCTCCGTTGTAGCGCAATGGCGCACAAACGAGGATGGCAACAGATGGCGCTTCAGGAGACGACATATTCCGCGCAGCCCGATGAGCGTGAGCCCGACGCGTATACCGTCAACGCCTCTTGCTGGAAAATCGGCGTAAGCCGATCGACGCTTTATCAGTTGATCGCTGCGGGCCAACTTCGGTCGGTCAAGATCCGCGGTCGACGCATGATCCCCACTACGGAAATCAAACGTCTCGTCACGGAAGGTGCTTGATCCGTGACGCCTGACAAAAAAACGAAACGACCGCGCGGAATGCACCCCGGCGCGATCGCTTCAAAACAAATCAGTGGTAGCGCGATAGTATCAGTCGCGTCCGTTGCTGCCAACAAGAGCTTCATCATGAGCAGCAACAAACATGAACTTTCAAATTGCTGGCGCCAGCCGTAAAGGCTTCGAGCGCTCCGATGACGACCCAACGAACGAACTTGAGCATCTGACGTTGGCATGCGTCCTCTTCAATGCCGATTGCCTCAACGCCGTCGCCCCGTCCCTTGAGCCTTGGCATTTTGCCAATGCTTTGCATGGCGAGCTGTATGACCGCGCCAGGCAGCGGCAGCAGTTGTCGGGCGACGTTCCTTCGATCAGCGAGTTGTTGAAGGCGTTCGAGGGCACACGAGATCACGAAATAGCGCCAACAGAATTCCTGCTTCGCTTATCGTCTCGCAGCCGACATGTCGCATCGGTTGCTGAAGCGCGGGAGGCATCGAAGGGTGTCATCGAAGCGTCGTTCCGTCGAGAACGATGCGGGTTTATCGGCAAGAGCGCCCAAGAGATCTCAGAAGCCGTCATCGATTATCAAGCGAGATGCGCGCGTCTCGCGTCGTCTGGCAACGACGATCGACTTCTAAGCTTCTTCGATCCGTCGATCGAGGTCACCGCGGTGTCCGAGTATGTCGTGAAGGGTTTGATTCCCGCCGGATCAACCTGCGCTCTTCACGGACCATCGGGGTCGGGCAAGACTTTCATCGCACGTGATCTTTCCTGTTGCGTGGCTTCGGGTGAGGAGTTTCTTGGTCACCGCACCACTCAAGGCGGCGTCCTTTATCTCTGCCTCGAAGGCAAGAGCGATTTTCCGAAACGCGTCAAAGGCGTGGAAGTGCAAACCGGTAGCGTGCCGACTGGTTTCGCATGGCTAAACAGCGCCTACAGTATCTCGCTGGCGAGCAATCCGACGAATGACGCTTGCGAGTACCTCATCGTTAGCGCGTGCGAAGCGCTAGCGCGCAAGACACAAATGCCGACACGGCTCATCGTGATCGACACGCTGGCGTGCGCTATCGCTGGCGATAACGAGAACGAGGCCCAAGCCATCAGCGCATTGTTTGCGCGGATTGATCGCATCAAAGCCGCGACGGGCGCGGCGGTGTTGTTCATCGCCCATCCCGGAAAAGATCAATCGCAGGGTTTGCGAGGATCGTCTGCTCTTCACGCAGGCTTGGATGCCGTAATCCGCATAGAGCGTGACAAAGATGCTAGTGAACGTCATGTGCGGCTGGAAAAGTCCAAAGACGGCCCCGAAGGCCCACTCTTTAGCTTCACGCTAAAGACAATCGTTCTTGGCAGCGATGCTGATGGTGACGAGGTGACGACCTGCATCGTCGACGAGGCTGAGAGTGCCAACCGTTCTCTCCGCCGTCGCCCACATCCTGGCACAGGCGCTGCCAAGGCGCTGAACGAACTCGAACACCTACTGATCGAAAGGAAGCCGGATCCGATGAAAGGACATCACCGGATACCTGACGGCGTTCTAACGGTCTCCAAATCGGCTTGGCGTGACGCCTGCCGGCAGAAGGGTCTCTCCGACACCGGCGAACAAGACGCGGAAAGGAAGGCATTCCAACGAGCGCTTCTGGCGCTTGAAAAGGCGGGACAGACGGCGAGTTACAACGAGTACGCCTGGATGACTGGTGGGACATCAGAATAGAGGGAATGAAAAATGAGCTTTCCTAGAAACTTAGCTCCCGAGCGGGACATGGGACAGAGCGGGACACGTCTGGGACATGTCCAACAGGTGGGACATGGGACATCGGTGGGACATCTAGGCCCCTATCCCCCCGTAGGGGGGATAGGGCCTTGTCCCGCCGTGTGTCCCACGCTTTCCGTGTCCCAGACACAGAACGAAAAGGTTTGCACAACGTGCAACGTCGGAAAGCCCCACTCGCAGTTTTTCGCATCGAAGGTGACGGCGGACGGGCTCCACGACGTCTGCATTCCATGCGCTAAAGCTGGCTGGAAAGCACGCTCGGCTGAACGCGACGCTCGCAATGCGCGCCTGCTCAGCGAGAAGCTCGCATGACGCTTCCAAACCTCACCGGACTGCAACCAGCCGACGTCGCCGATTTTGATCAGATGCTCGATGAAATCCCGCACAAATTTGCCAAGCCCCTGTCAGCGTGGATGGACCGCATGATCATCGCGCAGATCGAGCGCAATCGAGTCTTCGAAGTTGAACTCGCCGAACTGCAAAAAAAGGCGGACGAGGCCGCTGCAGCGGAGAACACTCCCGACGCTGCATTCGAGCGAGCCTTGGACCACTACGACCAACTAGTGTCGCCGGCGTCATCGGCAGAAACAAAACATTGAAGGTGATAGCATGGCTTCGCACTACTACCCTCTTCCCGCGTTCAACCCCGGCGGCGGCATCAATTTCGAGCCGGTCAACAGGGCGCTCGACAACTACGGTCAAACACGTCACCGAAATGCGCTCATGGAGCGGGAAGACAAGAGGCTAGCTCTTGAGGACGAACGCTGGCGGACGACAGATGCGCGCGCCAGCCGCAACGCCCTCATGCAGCAAACCGTCTTCGACCAGTCCCAGGACGATCGCCGGCGGCAGCACCAGGGTTATGACGCGCTCCTCGAGCAGCAGACCGATCCCCTGACGCGCAACGCCCTCATGGCTGCCGGACCAGAGACCGGCACGAAAGTGATGCTCGGCCGAATGTTTCAGGATCCCACGAGCGATCAGCGCGAATACAATCTCGCCAAAAGCCAAGGCTTCGACGGCACGTTTATGGACTACCAGACGACCCTCAAGCGTGCCGGCGCCAATCAGAACACCGTCAACATGCCGACGATCGAACGCGAGGAGGATAAGGCGCTCGGCAAGGCGGCAGGCGAAGCCGGTGCCGATGTCTTCAAGAGAGCCGCCATGTCTGGCGGAAAGCTGCGGTCTCTCGCGGATCTGGAAGCGCGCATGGATAAGCTGAACACGAGCCGCATCGCCGACGCGAAGCTCTCTGCAGCTCAATGGGCCAAGGCCCTTGGCGTGTCGGACCAAACGTTGGGGCAGTTCGGAGTGCCGCCGGATTTCGTCGGCGATGCGCAGGCCTTCAGCGCCATCACCGGCAAGATGATGGTGGAGATGATCTGTCAGGGTGGTTTTCCGGCGAACAACTTCTCCGATGCGGACCGCGAGTTCCTGATGTCGACGCTGCCGCGGCTGGTCAACGATCCGCGCGGCAATCGGCTCATCGTCGCCGCTGCCAAGCGTTCGGCACAAGCCGACGTCGACAAGGCGAAGGCGTTCCAGACCTGGCGACTGAAGAACCGCAGTGGTTCTTATTTCGACTTCGAGGCCGACTATGCGTCGACGTTGAACGACCGCTTCGCCGATCTCAAGGCAGAGGCCGATCAAATGCTGAAGGCGGCCGATCCCACAACGGTACGCAGCACGCCGACGCCGACGCGCTATCACAACCCGCAAACCGGCGAGGTTATCGAGTGGGATGGTCAGCAATGGAAGGCAGCACAATGAACCCGATTCCGTCACCCCCCGCTGGCTTCGTGCCGCTTCCCGAAAAACAGCCGTCGGCTGGCGCGATGCCGCCTGCCCCGCCCGGCTTCGTGCCGATGCCCGACCAACAGGCGCGCGGCGGCATCCTCAGTAGCTTGTCGGGCATGGTCCGCGGCGAGCAGGATCCGAACTACGAGGGCGTTCGCAGCGTCTACGAGCAGTTCTCGCGTGAGCTGGAAGCGCCGATGGGCTCGGCCGCGACGCTCGGTGCCGGTGACGATGCCCTAGGCGACATTGTCGCCAAGACGCTCGGCGACCGCGTCATCCGCCGCGAGCGCGATGCGCATGGGCAAGAGGTCTTTGTGACGCGCGGCCCTGATGGCGGCGAGCAACGTGGGTATCTGAACGTTCCTGGGCTTGATAGTCAGGACGTGGTCCGCGGCGTTCGCGGGACGCTTCCTTATCTTGCTGCCGGTGGTGCTGCAGGAACAGCGTTGCGCGCCGGCGGAGCCTTTGTCCGCGTCGGTGGCCAGATGGTTGCTGCCGGCAGCACAAGCGTCGGTGGGGACCTTGGCGCCGGCGGCATGGGCAGCGAGCAAGGTGTCGATTGGCCGAAGGCGGTGATCAACGCAGGAGCCGCCGGCGCTGGCGAATTTGCGGCGCCGGCGATCGGCGCGGTCTGGCGACGCTTCGTAACGGAGCCACGCCTGTTCAATCGGTCAACTGGACAGCTCACGCCCGCCGGCGAAGCGGCCGCGAAAAGTGCGGGCTACGATCCGGCACAGATGACGGCCGACATCCAGCGCGAGTTCGCAAAGACCTACGCGAAGACCGCTGGCGATGCGTCCAGTTCGATCGCCAGCGCGACCGACGCGGAGTGGAAGATCAAGAGTTCGCTCGGGCAGCGGACTAAAGACCAGCAGCAACTGCTCGACGAAAAAGCGATGCGGATGGGCGTCCAGGGCCAGGCCGCAAAGGAGGTGATCGAGCGTTTCGACAAAGATCAGTCCCAGGCAATCCGGACTGCGGTGCTCGATGGGAGCCCGGAGGTCACCAGCATGGCGCAGCGTCTGGCGCCAAACCGCACTAGTGCCGAATTGTCGCCTAGCACACTCGGAGGGGAGATCCGCAGCGGCCTGCAGAGCGCGCGGGGTGCAGCAAGGGTGGGTGAGCGTGAAGCGTGGGACAAGGTCACCGACCTGACGCCGAAGCCGGAGGCGTTCGACACACTCCCGGACATGCTCGCCGGCCGGCTCGGCGATTTGCCCGTCGACGAGATCAACACGCGCGCCGCGGCTCAGATGGCGAAGGCACTCGACGATTTCGTTTCCGGAAAAGCCGTGAGCAAACCCGTTGCTGGTGTTCTGAAGCAAAGACCGGTGACGACGTTGGATCAAATGCGCCGACGGCTGCTCGCCATGAGCCAGTCGGCCGACAACGCCACCGATCGAACGGCAGCGACAGCGATTTACAACGGCTATAACGATTGGCTGGACGACTCT
>JAKAXS010000498.1 GCA_021816505.1 Pseudomonadota bacterium | reverse complement strand
CTCCGGCGACCTGTCGCTGATCGAAGTGCTGCGCCCGATGACGATCAGTCCCGCCAAGCTGTTCGGGCTGCCGGGGGGACGCCTTTCCAAAGGTGCTCCGGCCGACCTGATCGTGATCGACCTCGGCGAGCCGTGGGTCGTCAACAAGGACCTGCTGCGTTCGCGCTCCAAGAATTCCGCTTTCGACGAAAGCAAAATGCAGGGGCGCGTGCTGCGGACGCTGGTTGCGGGCCAAACCGTCTATCAGTACGCTGGCGTCGAACGCACCTGACGCACTGAAGCGAGACGACACATGGAAATCTTGACATCGCCTGGTGCGTGGATCGCGATTGCGATCGGCTATCTGCTGGGCTCCATTCCGTTTGGGCTCATCCTCACGCGCATGGCCGGACTCGGCGACGTTCGCAAGATCGGCTCCGGCAACATCGGCGCGACGAACGTGCTGCGAACCGGCAACAAGGGTTTGGCCGCGCTGACGTTGGTGCTGGATGCGTTGAAGGGCACGGCCGCGGTGCTGATCGGCCATCACATCGGCGGACAATACTTCGGTCTGGCTGAAGCCTCGGGCCTGCTCGCAGGTCTCGGAGCGTTCTTCGGCCATCTCTTCCCTGTCTGGCTGAACTTCAAGGGCGGCAAGGGCGTCGCCACGTACATCGGCGTTCTGCTCGGGCTGATCTGGCCGGTGGGATTGATCTTCTGCGCCATCTGGATCGGTATCGCGGTTCTCACGCGCTATTCGTCCCTATCGGCTCTGCTCGCCAGCGTCATCACGCCGGCGATCGTTCTTTTCCTCTTCGATGACCGGCCCGCGGCGCTGGTGGCAGCAATCATGACCGTACTTCTGCTGTGGAAACACCGCAGCAATATCGGACGATTGATGCGCGGCGAGGAGCCCAAGATCGGTGCGGCGACATAGCGGGAATTCCGGAAGCCAGGACGATGTCTTCACTGCCGCACCGTTGCCCGTCGCGGTGCTGGACGAACCCGAGCGCATCGCCTGCCTGCGGCTCATCCGCTCCGGCAACGTCGGTCCGGTCACCTTCCGCGAATTGATCAACCAGTTCGGTGGTGCACAGCGCGCGCTCGACGCCCTACCAGAACTGACGCGGCGTGCCGGCGGCCCTGCCCACCGCATCTGTCCCAAGGAGGATGCGGAACGCGAACTTGCCCACGCGCGCCGGATCGGCGTCCAGCCGCTTTTCACCATCGAGCCCGGCTACCCGGCAGCACTCGCAGCGACGGGCGTGCCTCCGCCGCTGCTCTACGCAAAGGGCGACGTCGCGTTGCTGCAAAAGCCTGCCGTCGCCATCGTCGGATCACGACAGGCTTCGGCGGCCGGACACAAGCTGGCGCGGCGCTTCGCCGGCGAACTTGGCCAGGCGGGATTCGTGATCGCCTCGGGGCTCGCCCGCGGGATCGACGGCGCGGCGCACGAAGCCGCGCTCCTGACCGGCACGGTCGCGGTCGTCGCCGGCGGCATCGACGTCGTCTATCCGCCCGAACACGCCGACCTGACCCGGCGCATCACCGAGCAAGGCTGCGTGATCTCGGAGATGCCTCCCGGCTTCGTGCCGCGCGCCAAGGAATTTCCGCGCCGCAATCGCATCATCGCGGGCGTCGCGCTTGGCGTGCTCGTCGTTGAAGCCGCACGGCGCTCGGGCACGCTCGTTACGGCACGCCTTGCCGCAGAACTCGGCCGCGAGGTGTTTGCGATCCCGGGCCACCCGCTCGATCCTCGCGCGGAAGGCACCAATCAACTCCTGAAGTCCGGCGCGATGTTCGTGACGGAGCCCGCCGACGTCATTGCAGCTTTGCAACCCATGACCGCAACCGACTTGCGCGACTACTCGGACGCCGCATCCCTCGAGCCGGATCTTGCCGCGGCCCCACCGGAACCAAGCACCGGCGACCGAGCGCGCGTTCTCGCGGCACTCGGCCCGCACCCCAGCGATGTCGACGAGATCGGTCGCGCCGCAGGCCTATCCGCCCGCGCCGTACGTCTTGTTCTGGTTGAATTGGATCTGGCTGGCCGCATCGAGCGCCACGGCCACCATCTGGTGTCGTTGCTTCCAGCGAGATCGGAGCCGGATTAGCCGCGCAGGCTCTTCAGCCGCTCTGCCTCAGCTTCAGCCGCTTGGATGTGACGGCTGACGGACGGGAAATCGGGCGCCGACATTCCCCGCAGCTCGCCAAGCAAGGTCACGAGATAGTCCAGCAGTTGCTGCGGCTGTTCGAATTTGCGGGCTTCGCTCGGCATACGTGTGGAACGTCCTGATCGATCCTTTAGATTGCATAGTCTTATATCATTCTTCTTATGGTTGCAATTGGGCGTTTGCTGAACGATCGTCCCGCGCCTTGACGGCTTGCGTCCCTTACCGCTACATGCGGCCAGCGTTGGCACTCAAAAAGATGGAGTGCCAACCGGGCGGCGCAGTCGCCAGTTTCACTCAGCGGCTAACTCACCCTTTCGCAGCGTGGGAAGCCCCACCAACCAGAGCGAGAATCCCTATGAAGTTCCGTCCCCTGCACGACCGCATCGTCGTCAAGCGCGTCGCCAACGAAACCAAGACCGCCGGTGGCATCATCATTCCCGATACCGCTGCCGAGAAGCCGCAGCAGGGCGAAGTCGTTGCAGCCGGCCCCGGCGCCCGCGATGAAAACGGCAAGCTCGTTCCGCTCGACGTCAAGAAGGGTGACAAGGTCCTGTTCGGCAAGTGGTCCGGCACCGAAGTGAAGATCGATGGCGAAGATCTCCTCATCATGAAGGAGAGCGACATCATGGGCGTGCTCGAGAAGTAAGCCCAACGCCTCGTCCCCTATACTCAATCAATGGAGTGATGCAGCATGGCTGCCAAAGACGTTCGTTTTTCTGCTGATGCCCGCGAGAAGATGCTGCGCGGCGTCGACATCCTCGCCAACGCCGTGAAGGTCACGCTCGGTCCCAAGGGCCGCAACGTCGTCATCGAGAAGTCGTTCGGCGCACCCCGCACCACCAAGGACGGCGTAACCGTCGCCAAGGAAATCGAACTCGAAGACCGCTTCAGAT
>JAKAXS010000497.1 GCA_021816505.1 Pseudomonadota bacterium | reverse complement strand
CACTTGACGCCGGCGTCGACCCATTCGCCCAGGGGGATACGGGTATTCATTGGACACCTCCACGGCAGAGCTTGGAGAGAAGTGCCGTGCGCGTGACGGCTCCGAGATAGCGACCGTCGGCATCGACGACGGGGATGGGCGAGCGGTTGGAGATCGACATGCGGATCAGCTCGTCGATCGGCACATCGCCGCGAACCGGACTGATGCCCGGAAGGAGCGCGTCGTGGAGCGTCCTGCCCTGCTCGGCGCAGCACTTGACGAGGCTGTCGCCCGACACGACACCGAGAACGCGATGATCCTGATCCAGAACGACGCCGAACTCGCGATCGTGGATCTTCAGGCGCTCCAGCGCCGCGGCAAAGCCGCGAACCAGCTCTTCCGGGCGATCGAAGATCGTGACCTGCTCCTTCTGAGCCACCTGGTCGGCGGTCATGTATTTCGTGGTGTCCACGCCCTTGAAGAACGCGCGCACGTAGTCGTCGGCGGGATTCTGCAGGATCTCGTCGGACGTCCCGACCTGAACCACGCGTCCACCTTCCATGATGCAGATGCGATCGCCGATGCGCAGCGCCTCGTCCAGATCGTGCGAGACGAAGATGACGGTACGCTGGTGCTCGCGCTGCAGGTTGATCAGCACATCCTGCATCTCGGTGCGGCGCAGGGGATCGAGGGCTGAGAATGCCTCGTCCATCAGCAGCACCGACGGGTCGGTCGCCAGCGCACGGGCCAGGCCGACGCGCTGCTGCATGCCGCCGGACAGCTGCGCGGGATATTTTTGCGCAAACGGGCCGAGGCCAACCTGTTCGAGAACTTCCATGGCGCGTGTCTCGCGCGCGGCCTTGCCGACGCCGCTGATCTCCAGACCGAACGCGGCATTGGAGAGCACTGACCGGTGCGGCATCAGCGCGAAGGACTGGAACACCATGCTCATGTTCTTGCGGCGCGTGTCCAGCAACTCCGCCGTCGTCATCGCGGCGACGTCCTTGCCGTCGATGATGACCTGGCCCGACGACGGCTCGATCAGGCGATTGACGAGGCGGATCAGGGTCGACTTGCCGGAGCCCGACAGGCCCATGATCACGAAGATCTCGCCCTTGTTGATCGTGAAGTTGGCGTCTTGAACGCCGACGACCTGACCGGTCTGCTTGAGCACATCGTCCTTGTGCTTGCCGTCCATCAGCATCTTCATCGCGGCATCGGGCTTGTTGCCGAAGATCTTGTACAGGTTGCGGACGACGACCTGCTCTTCTCGCGAGACGACCTTGGGCTTTCGCGACATACTAGGTGTCGCGTCCGTCGAGTTGACGACCAACTGCATTGCTCTCTCCCTATGACGCGACTTTGGTATCCCGAAGCTCTTTGGCGGCTTCGTTGGAGTTACTTGTCGAGCGTGATGTTGCTCCTCGGCTTGCTACAGCACGGCAGGATCATGCCTTGGTCGATCTCGCGCTGGCGGATACCTCCACCGTGCTTCATCTCGACCTCGCCCGATAGCTTTTTCGTCTTGCAGGTGCTGCAAATGCCCTTGGTGCACGAGAAGGGCAGACGCATGCCGGCGTTGCGCGCGGCCTCAAGAATGAACTGGTCGGGCCCACAGATGATCTTCTGGCCCGTTTTCTGGAAGGTGATCTCGAACCCGTCGGCGGCCGGGCTGGCGGACTCGGCCGGCGTGGGCGCGGGCGCTGCGATCTCGGCTCCGGCATCGACGCCGAAGGTGAAGCTCTCCTGGTGGTAGTGCGCCATGTCGAAGCCGGCGTCTTTCAGCATGGCGGAGACGGCCTTCATGTACGCATCAGGACCGCAGCAGTAGATCTCGCGCTGCCTGAAGTCGGCTGCGATGGTCTCCAGAAGTGCTCCGGTCAGATACCCGGTGGGCGCGGCCCAATCGCGCTGATCGCCCGCCGTCTCGCAGACGAACGCCGTGCGGAAGCGCGGCAGGCCGAACTCCATGCTGGCGAGTTCCTGCCGGTAGATGATGTCGGCCGGCGTGCGTGCGCTGTGCACGAACACCACGTCGGCGTCGGCGGCCATGTCGTAGCAGGTGCGGGCCATCGACATCAGCGGGGTGACGCCCGAACCGCCGGAGAGGAACAGATACTTTTCAGCGGCGTGATGGGTGAAGCTGAAGTCGCCGGACGGGCCCATCGCCTTGATCTCGGCACCCGGCTTCATGGTGTCGTGCAGCCAGTTCGACACCTTGCCGCCGGGCTGGCGCTTGACGGTGATCGACAGCGTGTCCGGCCGCGTGGGCGAAGACGAGATCGTGTAGCAGCGATTGATGGTCTCGCCGCCGATGTTCAGATCGAGCGTGATGAACTGGCCGGGCCGGAAGCGAAACAGCGACGGTTTTGCCGGGCTGAACAGGAAGGTCTTCACGTCGTGCGTTTCGGAGCGCACCAGGCGGCAGATCAGGGTGTCCTCCCGATCTGCGTCCCACGTGGGTGGAACCTTCTCGTCCCACAACTCCGATCCGATCTTGCGCGGCATCGCGGTCATCTGCATCACGCCGCCGCCGCGGAGGCTTCAGCCTTCACCCCGCCGAGAGCCCGCATGCGGCCGATGTACCAGGCGACGAACTTCTCGACGAGTTCCTCGGTGAACGGCGAGTAGGGACCCGGCTTGTACTCGGGATTGCTCGATCCGAAGTTGCAGCGCTCCACCAGCGCGCCGTCCTGCCGGTTCGTTGCACGCCAGACCGCGCTCAGATGGTCCTTGTCGTAGTCGACGCCTTCGACCGCGTCCTTGTGCACGAGCCACTTGGTGCGCAGCAGCGTCCGCTCGGCATCGATCGGCAGCACGGAGAAGGTGACGATGTGGTCGCTCATGAAGTGGTGCCACGAGTTCGGCTGCGTCCAGAAGGACAGGCCGCCGAGGTTGCGCAGCGTGAGTTCGCCCAGCAGTTTCTTGCAGGCGACCTTGCTGTCCATCGTTTGCGACTCGCCGGCCTTGTCGAGCGGCAGGCGCTCGGTGCGATATCCGGTGACGCGGGTATCGAGGAACTCCTTCTCGCGCGAGGGCAGGCCGCACGACTCCCAGCGCGCGTAGATCGGAA
>JAKAXS010000496.1 GCA_021816505.1 Pseudomonadota bacterium | reverse complement strand
CGAACGGCAACAGCACGTCTTTCACCAGCGCCACGGCCAGCGCCAGCAGGATCGCGAGCGCGAGCCAAAACAATATCTGCCGTTCCACGCCGCG
Source organism: Pseudomonadota bacterium (assembly GCA_021816505.1). Lineage (GTDB taxonomy): Bacteria > Pseudomonadota > Alphaproteobacteria > Rhizobiales > Hyphomicrobiaceae > JAKAXS01. Next base: position 2,971 of record JAKAXS010000496.1, on the reverse strand, counting down.
CATGCGATCCAGATCCCCCAGCCACCGTCGGCGCCGCAAGTGGCTAGCCGGGTGACCCGTCGCCCAATTCATAGCCGGACATGTGACGAAGCCAAGTCCTGAGATACGTTATCAGCGAAGCTATGGTCAGTGCCCCCGTAATCCACACCAGTGCGATCCGGGTGCCTTCGAGCCCCAGACCGAAGCCGTCGTCGGCCAGCACCGTGCCGGCGAGCAGGATCTGCGACAGCGTGTTCGCCTTGCTGACGATCGCCGGCTTGATCCGCACCGGCCGGTTCAGCAGCCACGACAGCACCACGCCGGTGACGATGAGGATATCGCGCGATACGACCGCGATCACCAGCCACGACGGCAACGCCGCCTTGACACCCAAGGCCACGAAAATGCTGACGATCAATAGCTTGTCCGCCAGAGGATCGAGATACGCGCCGAGCTCCGTCGTCCAGCCGTAGCGCTTGGCGAGAAAGCCGTCGACGCCGTCGGAGATCCCGGCGATGACGAACAGCACGAATGCGTACTGGGTTTCTCCGGTCAGCAGCAGCCAAAAGACGATCGGCACCAGGATGACGCGGCCGAGCGAAATGAGGTTGGGGATGTTCAAGGCAGCACTTCGAATTTACTATTTTCTCAAGGAACGGCGCGAGCCGCTCCCTGCACCGTGCATAGCACGAACCTTGTGCAAGGCACCCGCACACCTGCAAGAATCTTAATCGCTTCGGGTGGGCCTAATAGCCGCCGCGGACCAGCCATCCGCTGCCGGATTGCTGCATTTGCAGCCCCTGCTGACCCAGCGCCGCGGCAAGCGCGCGCCCGCCACCGGGATACTTCACCATCACCTGCGCCGTGTTGGCCGAAACGTTGCCAACGCGAACATCGTCCACTGTCGGCAGGTCGAGGATGCGGCCGCGAATTTCATTCCATTCCGACATCGAGCGGAACTGCACGTCCAGCAGCACGTCCGGCATGGCACCTCCGCCCGCCGCGCTGAACTCGCCATTCTGCATCGCCTTCCACCGGCCTTCGATCACTCCGAGGGAAATGACGGCCGCAAGCTCCATCGTGTAGGCGACATCGTTGTCGGTGATGCGATAGCTGCGCTTCCACAGGATCGGAGCCACCCCGTCCTGTCCGGCGATCGTCACATGGACGCGGCCCGCCGCCTTGTCGACCTCGGCGATGGCGACCAGAACGGTATCCACGCCGTATTCAGTCGACAGAGTCCGTTCGGGGCTATCCTGACCCGTCACGAGCGCCGCGATCGTGTCGCTGTGCACGGCAGGCTTCAACGCATCGACCTGCAGCGGCGTCAGCGCATTGGCGACGTCGAGGTCCGACCACACGCTTGCCCAAGGTCCGCTCGCCGCCACGAACTGCGCGCCTTGCCGCAGCACCGGTACGAGCACGACCGTCTCCGCCTGCGTGTCGACGAAGCGAATGCCCTCGCGCTGCAGCAGCTGGCGCACCGAGTTCGGTTCGAAATTGAAATCGAGGCTGGCGATGTACCGCGTCCCGGAATTCTGCTCGGAGCGGATGGAGAAACCGTCCACGTAGTCGGCAGCCTTGACGCTCTTCAGCCGTTCGAGCCCTTGGTAGCCCGTCACCGGCACAAGCCGCTTCAGAAGCGACCGGAAAGCGGCCTGCTGGCCATCGGCAATCGCCTTGTCCTTCGCTGCCACCGCGTCTTTCGCGGTTGCATCCACCGGATAGTTGGCGATGGTAAACGCCTTCTCTCCCGGCGCGGCGCGCGCGCCGCTTGCGAGCGCCACGCCTAGCGCGACGGCCATCCCCAAGCTCAAAAATCGTCGTTGCAAATCAGTCCTCGGAGACGGAGCTTCTCGATGCTGCACAAATTGCCGTAGGCCGTATGTTGCCCCTGGCCGTTCAAGCTGGTAGGAGCCCCTATCTCTTAGCCCCAATCGGGCGAAAGTTGGGTTCTTTCCGAGCCCTGAACGGCTTGGACTTATTCGCGACACCGCCATGACAGAGCCCACGGACAAACCGGCAGCCCCCATCACATACCGCGATTCCGGCGTCGACATCGACGCGGGTAACACGCTCGTCGAAATGATCAAGCCGCTCGTCAAGGCAACGCGCCGCTCCGGCGCAGATGCCGCACTCGGCGGCTTCGGCGGCCTGTTCGACCTGAAGGCGGCCGGCTACCGCGATCCCATCCTGGTCGCCGCCAACGACGGCGTCGGCACCAAGCTGAAAATCGCCATCGAAGCCAATCATCACGAGACGATCGGCATCGACCTCGTGGCCATGTGCGTCAACGATCTGGTGGTGCAGGGCGCCGAGCCTCTGTTTTTTCTCGACTACTTCGCTGTCGGCCAGCTCGACGTGGAAGTGGCGCGCAAGGTCATCGCCGGCATCGCATCCGGCTGCCGCGAAGCCGGATGCGCGCTGATCGGCGGCGAGACCGCCGAGATGCCGGGCATGTATCACGGCAAGGACTACGATCTTGCCGGCTTCGCCGTCGGCGCGGCGGAACGTGGCCAGTTGCTGCCGCGGCCCGACATAGCCTCAGGCGACGTCATCATCGGCCTGCCCTCGGGCGGTGTGCATTCGAACGGCTACTCGCTCGTCCGCCGCCTCGTGGCCGAAGAAAAACTCGACTGGAGCGCGAAGGCGCCGTTCGAACCGACGCACTCGCTCGCCGAGTGCCTGCTGGCTCCGACGCGGATTTACGTGAAGCCGCTGCTGGCCGCCATCGAAGCGAGCGGCGGTGCCGCCGACGGCGCGATCAAGGGTCTGTCGCACATCACAGGCGGCGGCATAAGCGAGAACGTCCCCCGCGTGCTGCCGCCCAGCGTGGCGGCCCGCATCGACCTTTCGGTCATTCCCGTGCCGCCGGTGTTCGGATGGCTGGCAAAAGCCGGACGCCTCGACGACGCGGAAATGCTGCGCACCTTCAACTGCGGCATCGGCATGATCGTCATCGCCGACAAGTCCGGCGCCGACGCCGTATTGG
>JAKAXS010000495.1 GCA_021816505.1 Pseudomonadota bacterium | reverse complement strand
GATTGCGAGGCAGCGCACCGCCAGTGCCAACGAGACGATGATCATCCTTGCTGCGCGCGAGGTGAAGCTTCGCGTGCGCGCCGGCGGTTACAGGACGGTGCTGGCGGGTGCCGGCATCGCCAATCTCCCGGCACCGGCCGGCGCGGCCGAACCGGCCTGGCGGCGCTGGCTCCGCCACCGCGCGCTGACTAAGCCAACGCTTTGGCCCAATCACCGCGAGGCTATTGCGACCGGATTTCTCGACGCCGGCACCTCCGGTGTCTTGGTCCTGCCCACCGGGGCCGGGAAGACGACCCTTTCCGAATTGAAGATCGCTGCTACGCTCAGCGCCGGCCGGAAGGTGATCTTCCTTGTTCCCACGTTGGCGCTAGTCGACCAGCTACGCGATGACCTCGCGGAAAGCTTTCCAAAGAGCCTCGCCGACTACGAGATTTCCGCCGATGGCGATCTCGTCGCGTTTATCTCCGGTCCTGAACTCGGCGCGATCGAGGTGATGACGCCGGAGCGTCTGCTCGCAGTCCTCAGTTTTGCCGATGCGGATGTTGCTGAACTTGGTCTGATCGTCTTCGATGAATGCCACCTCCTGAGCCCGGCGGGCGGAGGCGCGCGGAGCGTCGACGCGATGCTGTGTCTCCTTCACGCCCTTCGGCGAGCACCCGATGCCGACTATTTGCTGCTGTCCGCGATGCTGCAAAATGCACCCGATGTCGCCGAGTGGCTCGGTCAGCTCACCGGCCGTCCCTGCATCAGCTTCCTCGATCCGTGGAAGCCGAGCCGACAGGCCCGCGGCGTCGTTATTTATGCGGAAAATCAGCTCACCTGGGCGAATCAGACCGTCCGCGCTGCAAATTTCGCCGAGCGCAATGGCCAGCAGGCCAACAAGCCACCGCTTGATTTGGTGCCATTCGCGCTGTTCGGCCTGCACAACGCTTGGGCGCGCAATGCACCTGCGGACCGCCGCATCGTTCGCCTTTCTGACGGCAACGTGCGATTGAAGTACGGTGTCGGCGGAGCAACCCCCAACTCCAACGAAGTCGGTGGTTCATTCGCCGCCAGCGCCGCTCGCGCCGGATTGAAGACAATCATGTTCGTCAATCAGGCCGATCACGCCCCCAGCACCGCGCGACGGATCCGGGCTGGGCTCCCAGCCGTCGGCATACTCACCGAATTTGAGAACGATCTCTGGACCGACATCATCGCCGAACTTGGCGGGCCACAGCATTCGCTGCTGGATCCGACTGCGCCCGCGCTACCGCACAATGGTGACATGATAGCCATCGAGCGACGCATGGCCGAATCGCTGTTTCGCCGACGCGACGGCGCAAGCATTATCGTTGCGACGCCGACGCTCGCCCAAGGCATGAACCTGCCCGCCGAGGTCGCCATCCTGGCTGGGACGATGCGCCATGACGAAGATGGGCGCGAACCGCTCAAAGGCCACGAGATCCTCAACGCTGCCGGCCGCGCAGGCCGCGCGGGTCATCTCGCCAATGGGACCGTTCTGCTCATTCCCGAGCCGCCGGTCGCCTTCGCGGCGAATTGGGTTCCGACCGGCGCGGCGTTCGACATGCTCGCAAAGGTGCTGCCCACCAACGACCAATGCGTCATGATCGACGACCCTCTGACTTCCTTGCTCGACCGCATCCAGCTCGGTGACGTCAATGGTCCAGATGTCCGCTACTTTTTGAGCCGCTTGCGGGCTGGCGAGGGCGAGGAGCAGGATACCGATCGCCCAATCCAGATGATGAGCCGTTCGTTCGCAGCCTTCCAGGCGCAAAAGGCAGGCAACGAGGCGGCGTTCGATGCCAAGATCGCTTCGCTAAGGGGAGCGCTCGACGCCGATGCCCAGGCGGCCGAAGTCGTGACTGTGAAGGTCGCTGCATTCAGCGGCATGCAGCTCGAGCCGCTGACCGCGCTCACCGCGCGCATCGCCGCAGAAATTGACAATCTTCCGACATCAATCATCGAGTGGTGCGATTGGCTGGTCGATTTCATGATCGCCGATCGGCAAAGCTACGCATTGCTGTTCGGCAGCGACGTCGAGACGATCAAGGCGGTGACGCGCGGCCGGAAGACCGGGGGCGATAGCACCGAGGCCGAGATAGGATTGCTTAAGCCAGCTTTGCGGGCCTGGTTGAGCGGCGCTCCGTTCGCCACCATTGAGGCCGCACTTGGTGTCGTGCCCGCCAGGATTAGAACCTGCAAACGGTCCAGGGACTTCGTGTTGCGGCTAGTGAACCGAAGGTTCTACATGATTGCCGGCGCGCTCACCGCTCTGGTCCAACACGCGCTAAAGGAAGCAGGCAAAGTCTCGGCAAACCCCGCGGTTCTGGAAATCTTGGCGATCGCCATCCGTAAAGGCCTCGATTCACCAGAAAAGGTCGCCTTTGCGCATCGATCGCCAACGATCCGCTCGCGCGTCGTTATCCATCGCGCCTATGCCGAGCAGATTCCTTATCGACAGGACGAACTGGGCGCGGATTTTCAGACGATTCTCCGTTCGATCGATGCCCATCTCGCATTAGGTGGATTGCGGTCGGTATTGCCTCCGGGAGAGGTGGGATGATGACGCTCCTGCCCGTCAAGCTGCCGTCACGTTCAGCTTGACTGGCGGAATGCAGGGTCGACAGCGAAAGGGCAGCTATTTAACAGCGACACTCAGGACCGGACTGTCCGCTCCCGGCCCATTCCGGACCCAAAACAGCCTGCCGGCTCTGCACCCACTACCGCCATCGTAGCCTTGATATTGGTTGATCTCAGTGGCCGGGCCGATGGTTTATCGCATGCCAACAGGCGGCAGCAGGGAACGCAGATGCACGTGATCAAGATATCGGGTCGGACTCTATCTGCCGCTGAATCGTGCGAATACCATGGCGTCGCGATTTTCCTGCATCAGCAGCGTGATGCTCGGGACTTTTTCGAAGCCAAGGCCACGCGGCAGTTCGTCTTCCGCGCCTGCCACGACTTCAGCGTAGCTCTCACCAGCCACTTTCTCCCATTTGCCCGCCGGCTTGCGCACTTCGAGGTTAACTACCGTCGCCTTCATCACAAGACGCACAATGGGATCG
>JAKAXS010000494.1 GCA_021816505.1 Pseudomonadota bacterium | reverse complement strand
GGCAGTGGTCGATTCAGGTTCACTAAAAAACGACGTCGCTGCTGTATCAAAAAAGGAGACGTCAACGTCACATATTTTGATACGATTTTTGGCCGAACTGGAGACAGTCGGGATTCTGACTCCTGCGTGACATGAACACCATAACGCTTCTTTCTGCGCCGTTCAGCACCAGTGGATACGGCCTTCACGAACCCAGAAATGTGAGCGGCAACCTTTCTGCAGCCAGACTGACGGCGTCAGCGTAGGTATGCCATTCGCGTCGACTTTCACATCCCAGCGAGGCTTGCCCTCAGCAACAACCAAAAGCTCGATTACATACCCGCAGCCGCACGGGCAGCGCATCCCCACGCACCAATCCTCGCCATCGTCACGCGCAAGGACCAGATCGCGTCTGGGCAGTCGAGCGGGCAAGCTGTCTCCCTCTATGACGCGCAGCCGTCGTCGTGGGCCGAAGCGCTCCAGCGTATTGCGCCACCACTTCCTCACCTTCATTGTGATCCTCATTGCGCCAACCCCCGGAGCATTGGCATGCCCAGCAGCGGCTCGGCATTGCCGCGCGCAAGAAGGAGATTCGGCGTGCGCGTAAACGCGGTCTCGGCGATGTGCTCTTCCTCGCACGCCGCAAGGCTGAATTCCGTACGCGCATAGAGGTGGTTAGGCTCCAACCGGAATGGATACGCACGCGCAATGAACTCGTTCACGCAGGCGGAGGCGGCACGCATGTTGAGCGTAATCACCGCCGGTGCCTCCTCGACGAGGCCCTTGAGATAACCGGCTTCGAGTTCTTGTTGATGCGCCTCGGGCGCTACCCTGCGAAGGTATTCGCCGCGCAAGCTCTCCGGCGTGTAGATGCCGCGATCTTGCAAGGTTGAACCGCCCGGCTGAACATAGTCGATGCGCCCGCACACATCGGCAACCGCGAACGTGTCACCCTTCTTGCGCACAGGGATCACCACACCAACATCGAAAAGTGGCAGTAGGAATGCCGCCGCGATCAGATCGGCAATATGCCGTGCCTCAAGGGTGTCGACGCAGCAGAAGATGACATCGCACTCGGCGGCCGCAAGCACGGCTTCCCGCGTCGTGATTGATGCGGGCACCGCAATGGCGACGCCTTCACCGCGATAGCCATCCACCGCTTCGACAAACACCTCAACCTTCAGGCGATTCGCGTCAACGTCAGCGCGATTGGAGTTGAGAATCCGGTTCAGGTTCTTCCATTCGATCCGGTCGAAATCGACCGTTTGAACGCGGCCGAATCCCAGGCGGGCAAGTTGTTCGCCGGTGATCGATCCCGTTCCGGAAGCGCCAATCACCAGGGCGGAAAGCCGGCCGAGTTCGGCTGCCATACCGCTGGTGAACGCAATGGGTCGATCTGCGGAACCGCAGCTAGTCGCCTGATCCTCCCACCAATATCGCAGATCGTCGCCAGATACACTGACGAGATCAACCGGCCGCTCCTGCAGGCCGGGATCATAGAGACGTGCACGGACCGCGCCATCTGCCGTCATGACAGCCGAACCATGCAGGGCGCCGAAAGCGTGGAACAAGCTGGGAATCACCCTTCGGTCGCTTTGGTCATCCGCTTCCGAGAAGCCAAAAAGCCCACCGGGATGCGAATGAATCAGAACCACCGCACAGCCGACGGGCTCCGCCATGTCAATTGCCTGTTCCAGGTATTCACCCGGCCAAGTGAGTGCGTCACGCTCGCGGCGCTTGCAGGCAGCATGCGGCACGAGGATGGCCTCCCGCACCAGCAGGCGGAGTCGCGAGCCCGGCGTATGTGTGCAGATCAGGATGGCCGCCGCTTCCAGCCCGTCCGATGGAAAAAGGTGGCCCCGCACCTTGGCATGCAGGACACCGCTGAAAGCCAGAGTAGTTTTGGGGATCATTCGCCCATCTCCTTGGCAAGTGCCGCATCAACCAGCGCGAGCTGGGTCACCACGCTGTCCGTGGCGGGATTCCAGGGCGCCGCCAGGCCGCGATGTCGGGACCAACCGTGAAATTCGACATCGAGCAGGACGCCCCGAAGCTGGGTGCGCTCGATGGCCCGTCCGCTGGCCAAGGCGAGCGGTGGATAGGCGTAGAAGCCGTAAATCTGCGCGCCCGGATAGGTGGGCGGGATCTCTAAGGCCAGTTGGGTATGGGTGACGGTGTAGCCGGCCGGCAGCGGGAACTCATGGAGGAGAAGCCAGTGCCGATTGGCCTCAATGATGGTTTCCCAGCGAAGGCCGAGCCGATCGAGGTGCGCTTCGTCAATGTCGAGCAGAGCGAAGGCTCGGCAGGGCTTCGCCGGCCCCTCGCCGTTGTTGACATCCTTCGGGGTGAGTCGGAGTTTTTCGATGCCCGGCGTGCGAAGATCGATCTCGGTGGTGAGTTGGACCGGCTGCTTCGGTTGCCCTGTGACCTTGAGAAAAATCTGCCAGCCCTGATCGGGGTTGAAACCAGCCAGGATCAGTGCTTCGCGCACCACGACCGTCGGCGCGTGAAGCTCCAGCAAGACGCCCTGAACATTCAGCTTCCACACGAGCTTGCGGCTGACGAATGCTTCGACGCCCGCCGCGTCGAGGTCGACGAGATCGTGATCGCCCAAGAGGCAGTCCGGTTGATCATGCCGTTCGAAATAGATCCCCTTGTCGGCGGGCACCTGCCCCAGCTTGCGCAGGAGTCCTCCGGAGACGATCCGGCAAGGCCAGTCGAACAGCTGACCATCGATCGTCAGCCGATAGGCGCGATCGCTCGCGATGACAATGAAGCGCCGTTCTGCCCGGTGCAGATGCACGATCTCCGTCGGGCGAACGTCCTCCAGCTCACCGTTCGGCAAGACCTGCAGCACGCTGACATCATCTGCCGACTTGAAGCCGGCGGCGATGGCGAGCTGCGCGCCAGTGAGGGTGAGGTCTTCGATTTGAACCTGTCGATACGTCAGGGTTTGATCGGCGACTTCAATGAAGTGGTGGGCTGCGCCACCAGTATCTTCGTCCTGAATCCGGCCAGCGCCGGCAGTAGTGGCAGTTTGCATACGATTTCCTTTCCGTCGGCCCCTGCGGGAGTGCAGGTTTCTGGCCTT
>JAKAXS010000493.1 GCA_021816505.1 Pseudomonadota bacterium | reverse complement strand
CATCGTCGACCGGCCTGAAGCTGATGAACCGGCTACGGCCGGGGACGAATTCGACCAAGCGATCGATCCGATGGACGAAGCGCGTCCGGTCGTTGACGAACCGGTTGTGGCACCAGAGCCGGAGACACCGCCTCCATACGTTGCGAGCGACGTGTTCCAGCCGGTCTCTGCGCCGCCGGCCTCAACGCAAGAGGCGGTCGGAACGTCGTCACCAGTCGAGAGTGCGCCCGCGGTTGTTCCGCAAAACGCTTGGAATCGGTCGCAGCAAGTTGGACGTGTCGAACCGACGTTCGAGAGTCGTGGTATGCCTGCCTGGCAGGAGACGCGGCCGGGAGACTGGCGCGGCGACGTGCCGGAAACGGCTCGTCCGGACAAGTGGGATCGCGCCAAGGAGCTGGCGCGCAAAGGGCTGCGTTACGCAGGCTATGGCATTGCCGGGTACTTCGCGTTCGTGTTCGTGCTGATCCTGCTCTATCGCTTCGTGAACCCGCCCGCGTCGTCGCTGATGCTGGTGCAGGGTCTGACCGGCACCGACGTGCATCAGGAATGGGTGCCGCTGAGCGAGATCTCGCCGGCGCTGGTGCGGGCGGTGATCGTGTCGGAGGACTGGGGCTTCTGCGAACACTACGGCATCGATATCAAAGCGATCGAGCAGGCGATCGAACGGTCCGGCGGCGGTACGCCGCGGGGCGCCAGCACCATATCGATGCAGACGACGAAGAACCTGTTTCTGTGGAATGCGAAGAGCTACATCCGCAAAGCGGTGGAAGTGCCGCTGACGCTGATGATCGAGATCGTGTGGCCCAAGTGGCGGATCCTCGAGATCTACCTCAATGTCGCTGAGTGGGGGCCGGGCATCTTCGGCGCGGAAGCCGCCGCCCAGTACCATTTCAATAAGCCCGCGGCGCGGCTGGGTGAGCGCGAGGCGGCGCAGCTTGCGGCTTCGCTGCCAAATCCCATCATTCGCGAGGCAGGCGATCCGGGGCCGCAGACGGCGCGCAAGGCGTCCGTCATCCAGTCCCGCATGCGCAATGCCGGCGATGCGGCACAATGCGTGCTGGGCGGGCGCCGCTAGGACGCGGGCTGCGGATGACTTTCCGGCGCAGGTCTGCGACAAGCGGCGGTCGTATTCGAGATGACGTCTGCCTACATTCTCAAGGTAGAATTGAGCATTGAACAAGAAGGCGCGGCCGCACGAACCGGCGCGAGGAGTTGGAACATGGCGATCACGAAGGCGCAGGTGGAAGACAAGCTGCGCCGTATCAAGGGCCCCGATCTACAGGGCAACATCGTCGAGCTGGGACTGGTTTCGGAGATTCTGATCCGCGACGACAAGGTGTACTTTTCCATCACCGTGCCGGCGCGGCGTGCGGAAGAGCTGGAGCCGCTGCGGCAGGCGGCGGAGCGCGTGGTCCGCGAGATCGACGGTGTCAAAGGCGCGACGGTCGTCCTGACGGCGCAGGCCGGTACCGGCGCAGGCAATGGCAACGCGCGGCCGCCCGAACACGCGCGCGTGCAGGCGGCGCGGGCTCGAGGCGCGGCGGGCGATGGCGCGGCGCCGCGTGCTGCTGCACCGGGCCCCGCGGCACCGGCGGCAGGAACGCCGCGACAGGCCGCGCAATCCGTTCCCGGCGTGAAGCATCTGATCGCGGTCGCCTCGGGCAAGGGCGGCGTCGGCAAGTCGACCACCGCCGTGAACCTCGCGCTTGGCTTCCAGGCGCTGGGGCTTAAGGCCGGCATCATGGATGCCGACATCTACGGGCCATCGCAGCCGCGGCTTCTGGGGTTGAAAGGCCGTCCGGACGTTTCGGGGAAAACGTTGAAGCCCATGGAGGCCTATGGCCTCAAGGCGATGTCGATGGGCTTCATGGTCGACGAGGGCACGCCGATCGTCTGGCGCGGACCGATGGTGGTGCAGGCGCTGAACCAGATGCTGCGCGAAGTGGCCTGGGGCGATCTCGATGTGCTCGTGATCGACATGCCGCCCGGAACGGGCGACGTGCAGCTGACGATGGCGCAGCAGGTGCCGTTGTCGGGCGCCGTGATCGTCTCGACGCCGCAGGATCTTGCGCTGATCGACGCGAAGAAGAGCCTGGCGATGTTCCAGAAGGTGAATGTGCCCATCCTCGGCGTCATCGAGAACATGAGCCAGTTCATCTGCCCCAAGTGCGGGGAGCGCAGCGATATCTTCGGCCATGGCGGCGCGGCGAAGGAAGCGCAGGCGCTGGGCGTGCCCTTCCTCGGCGGTGTGCCGCTGCACATGGACATCCGTGCGAAGTCCGACAGCGGCGAGCCGGTTACGGCGACGGAGCCGGATGGATCGCACGCCGCGATCTTCCGGGAGCTTGCCGCGAAGACGTGGGAGCAGGTGCTGACGGCGAAGGGCGAGGATGCTGCGGGCAAGCCGATCGATCTGGAGGTGTCTGGCGACGGCACCACGCTGACGATCGTGCCGGTAAAGGGCGATCCCTATGAGCTGCCGGCCGAGATGCTGCGCGTGATGAGCCCGTCCGCGGAAGTGCAAGGCCACTCGGCCGCGCAGCGCGTGACGGTGGGCGGCAAGAAAAACGTGAAGATCCGCGAGCTACGGCCTGTCGGCAATTATGCGGTGCGGGTCGTCTTCGACGACGGCCACGACACCGGCCTGTTCACGTGGCCGTACCTGACAGAGTTGAACCGCGAGCGCGACCGCCGCTGGGCGGAGTACCTTGCCGAGGTCAAAGCGAAGGGACTGAAGCGGGAGTAGCAATGTAGGGGGCAGACGATTGCCTGCCCCCTGGCTTCCGTTGGCCGCTACTGCTTCACAGCCTCGACGTCGAGGATGAGTTCAACGTCCTTGGCGGCCGGGCCCAAGTCTTTCTTGATGGCGTAGTCGGCCAGCGCAATTTTTGCGGTGCCGGTGAAGCCGACGCGCTCGCCGCCCCAGGGATCCTTGCCGCCACCCACGAAGCTGGCGTCGATCGAAACTTCCTTGGTGACGCCGTGCAGCGTCAGGTCGCCGACGATGGTGGCCTTGCCGTCGCCTGCGGCGGTCACGGACTTGCTGACGAACGATGCCGCCGGGAACTTGGCGACGTCGA
>JAKAXS010000492.1 GCA_021816505.1 Pseudomonadota bacterium | reverse complement strand
AGGAGATGCAGATGAAGCTTGGTCGCTCATCCACGTTCTCGACGTTGAGAGGTCGGGCTTCCTCAGCACCGTTAGGGCAGAATTCCTCGGCGCGGATCCGCGGCGAAGGATCAAGTTCACGTTCAACTCGCCCGAGCCGAAACTCAAAACTGGGGATGTGTGCGCGATACGCGCCGAGCAAATCTCCGTCCTTGATGAAGCGACCATGAAGCCGCGCATCTATAAGATCTCATTCCCAAGATCGAAATGTGAGGACGGAACACGTGAAGGTTCAAGCTCTAGTGATGGCCACCGCCGCCGTGCTCGCGACCGGAAGCAGCGCGATGGCCGCGGCCAGCGACGTTCCGGTAAGAAAGCCCGGCCACTGGAAGATCTCCACCATCGCGGCAGCCCTCGGCATGACGACGATCGACGCGTGCATCACCCCCAGCGACAGCATCGCGGCCACCACGAGCGTCGGTAAATGCGGCCCGCCCGAGGTTCAGCGCGCCGGCGACCAGACGATCGTCAACGTCGTCTGCGCCACATCGCAAGGGCGTGAGACGACGAGCACGCTCTTCACCGGAGATTTCACCACGTGGTATCGCGGCATCGTCAAGATCACGTCCGACCCGCCGGCCGCCGGCCAGCCCAACCTCGGCGTGACGATCGATGCCAAGTATGTCGGCCCTGAATGTCTGACGGGCAATGCCCGCTGACGGTCAGCTACGGCCGACAGCCGAGAACGTAAATCCGGCGTCGCGCAGCTCGTCATCGGGGTAGACGTTGCGCAGGTCGACGAACACGGGTGTCTTCATCTTCGCGCGCAAGCGCTTGAGATCGAGGGCGCGAAACGATTCCCACTCCGTTACGAGGACCAGTGCATCCACGCCTTCGGCGCATGCATAGGGATCCTTCGCGTACTCCACGTCATTCAGCACCAGCTTCGCCTGCTCGATCCCCTCGGGGTCGAACGCCACGACGCGCGCGCCTGCGTCCTGCAGCGACGTGATGATCGCGATCGACGGCGCGTCGCGCATGTCGTCGGTATTCGGCTTGAACGTCAGGCCGAGCAGACCGATCCGCTTGCCGCGCACGCTGCCGCCGCACGTGGCGATGACCTTGCGGCCCATGGAGCGCTTGCGCTGCTCGTTCACCATGGCGACCGTCTCGACGATGCGCACCGGGCTCTCGCAATCCTGCGCGGTCTTGATCAGCGCGAGCGTGTCCTTGGGAAAGCATGAGCCGCCGTAGCCGGGGCCCGCGTGCAAGAACTTGGAGCCGATGCGCTTGTCGAGCCCGATCGCATGCGCCACCTCCTGAACGTTGGCGCCCACCTTCTCGCACAGATCGGCGATCTCGTTGATGAAGGTGATCTTGGTGGCGAGGAAGGCATTCGCGGCGTACTTCGTCAGCTCTGCCGTGCGCCGTCCGGTGAACAACAGCGGCGACTGGTTGATGTGAAGCGGCCGATACAGTTCGCGCATCACATCGCGCGCGCGTTCATCCTCGGTGCCGACGACGATGCGGTCCGGCAGCTTGAAGTCGCTGATCGCAGCGCCCTCGCGCAGGAACTCCGGATTCGAGACGACGGCGAAATCGGCACCCGCGTTCTCTTCGCGGATGATGCGCTCCACCTCGTCTCCGGTGCCGACGGGAACGGTGGACTTCGTCACGACCACGGTGAATTTCGTTATGGCGTGCGCGATCTCGCGCGCGGCAGCCTGCACGTAGCTCAGGTCGGCATGACCGTCACCGCGACGCGAGGGCGTGCCCACGGCGATGAAGACCGCCTGGGCGCCCGCGACAGCCGGTGCGAGCTCCGTGCTGAACGTCAGCCGGCCCGCCTCGACGTTGCGGCGCACGAGCGCTTCAAGTCCCGGCTCATAGATCGGCATCCGCCCGGCGAGCAGCGCGTTGATCTTGTCGGCATCTTTGTCGATGCAGCAGACGTCATGTCCGAAATCGGCAAAGCAAGCCCCCGAAACGAGGCCCACATAGCCCGACCCGATCATCGCAACCTGCATGCATTGCTCCCATTAATTGCGTAGTTCCCGCCGCCTCTTAGGCGACTTTAAAGGCTAAGCATAGATGGTAGTCGCAGGAGCGGTAAAACCGGCTATTGCGAAGCCACGGCCTTTGCCGCAAAAGCTGCAGCTATTAGTCTTAACGACAGGGCGCGCCGCGTCCTCAACATCCGGTCGTCAATGCCTCAGGTCGCCCCCTCTCGCACGGCGCTTGTCACAGGAACAGCCGGTTTCGTTGGGTTCCACCTTGCGCGCCGCCTGCTGGCGGACGGCTGGCAGGTGACCGGCATGGACGGCATGACGCCGTACTACGACGTGACGTTGAAGGAAGCGCGTCACGCCATCCTGACGCAGATGCCGAATTTCACGCCACACCGCGTGATGCTCGAAGACCAGGACGCGCTGTCAGCCGCATTCGGCGATGCCGCACCCGACCTCGTCGTTCATCTGGCCGCACAGGCCGGCGTTCGATACAGCCTCGAGAACCCGCGCGCCTATGTCGATTCCAATCTCGTCGGCACCTTCAATCTCATGGAGAACGTTCGCCGCCTGAAGCCGGCGCACTTCATGCTGGCGTCGACAAGTTCGGTCTATGGCGCCAACGAAAACTCGCCTTTCAAGGAGAGCGATCGCGCCGACTACCCGCTGACCCTTTACGCGGCGACCAAGAAGGCCAACGAGGCGATGGTGCACTCCTACAGTCACCTGTGGCACGTGCCGACGACGGCATTCCGCTTCTTCACCGTCTATGGTCCCTGGGGCCGCCCGGACATGGCGCCGTTCAAGTTCGTGCGCGCCGCCCTCGCCGGCGAGCCGATCGAAGTCTATGGCATGGGCCAGATGTTCCGCGACTTCACCTTCATCGACGACCTGATCGAGGCCGTGAAACGACTGATCGACACGCCGCCTGTCGCGGGACAGCCGGTCGGACCGGCGGACTCCCTTTCGCCGGTCGCGCCGTTCCGGACAGTGAACATCGGCGCAGGCCAGCCGGTCGGCCTCATGGCGTTCATCGAAAGCATCGAGCGCATTCTCGGGCGTGAGATCGAGAAAAAGATGCTGCCGATGCAGAAGGG
>JAKAXS010000035.1 GCA_021816505.1 Pseudomonadota bacterium | reverse complement strand
GCCGAGCACCGCCGTCTTCTGCACCATCTCGACCGATACACGGCTCGTCAGCAGCACGATGCCGTTTGCACCATCGACACCCGCTCGCGTCACCGCACCGACCAGCTTGTCGAGCGCATTGTGCCGTCCGACATCCTCGCGCAACGCGACGAGCCCTTTGTCCCTCGTCCAGAAACCGGCACCATGAACGGCACGCGTTTCGTGATTGAGAACCTGAGCCGGCTCCAACGCGTCGAGCGCCGCGCGAATCTCGGCGGCCGTCACCACCAGATCCGATGTAACGACCGGCGCCGGCTTGACGGCAGCCTCGAGACTTTCCACGCCGCACAGCCCGCACCCCGTCGGGCCGGCGATCTTGCGGCGCCGCTCCGCGTGCACCTTGCCGAGGCCGGCCTGCAGCCACATGCGCAGCTCCAGCCCGTCTTCGTGCTCGGCAACCTCGAGCGAGCGGACGTCCTCGGCGCGCGAAATCATGCGCTCGGTCAGACTGAACCCGTAGGCGAAATCTTCCAGGTCCGCCGGCGTCGCCATCATGACGGCATGCGTCGAGCCGTCATACACGATCGCGACCGGCGTCTCCTCGGGAATGACCCGCGCCGTCTCGGAAGTTGCATCCTGCGACACGCGCAGGTTGGGCACCTTTGAGACGGGCGCGGGCATGCATCCTTACTCCGCGGCCTCTTTCACAGGCTCAGAGATGCGGCGGCTCTTGCGCGAGAACGCATCATAGTCGTCCTGGTAGTCCGTCGGGCCGTTCGACTTCGACACCTGCACCGCCGTCACCTTGTACTCAGGGCAGTTCGTCGCCCAATCCGAGTAGTCCGTGGTGATGACGTTGGCCTGCGTCGAGGGATGATGGAACGTCGTGTAGACCACGCCCGGCGCCACGCGGTCTGTGATCAGCGCGCGCAAAGCCGTCGTTCCGGCGCGGCTGTCGAGCCGCACCCAATCGCCCTCGTTCACGCCGCGCTGTTCCGCGTCGTGAGGATGGATCTCGAGCCGATCCTCCGGATGCCATTCCGAGTTGGCCGTACGCCGCGTCTGCGCACCCACGTTGTACTGCGACAGGATACGTCCCGTGGTCAGGATGAGCGGGAAGCGCGAGCCGGTCCGTTCGTCGGTCGGCACGTACTCCGTCATCACGAACTTGCCCTTGCCGCGCGTGAACTCCTCGATGTGCATGATGGGCATGCCTTCGGGGGTCTCGTCGTTGCACGGCCACTGCACCGAGCCCATCTCTTCCAGCTTCTTGAAGGAGATGTTCGTGAACGTCGGCGTCAGGCGGGCGATCTCGTCGAGGATCTCGCCTGCGTGCTTGTAGTTCCAGTTGAGGCCCAGCGCCTGAGCGATCAACTGCGTGATCTCCCAGTCGGCATAGCCGTTCTTCGGCGCCATCACCTTCGTGACGCGCTGAACGCGACGTTCCGCGTTGGTGAACGTGCCGTCCTTCTCCAGGAACGTCGAACCCGGCAGGAAGACGTGCGCGTAGTTGGCCGTCTCGTTCAGGAACAGATCCTGGACGACGACGCATTCCATCGCTGCCAGACCCGCCGACACGTGCGTCGTGTTCGGATCGGACTGCAGGATGTCCTCGCCCTCGATGTAGATGGCCTTGAACGTGCCTTCCACCGCGCTGTCGAGCATGTTGGGAATGCGCAGGCCCGGCTCCGGATCGATCGGACGGCCCCATTCGGCTTCGAACAGCGCGCGCGTCTCGTCGTCGGAAACGTGGCGATACGCCGTCAGCTCGTGCGGGAACGAACCCATGTCGCACGCGCCCTGCACGTTGTTCTGACCGCGCAGCGGGTTCACGCCCACGCCCGGACGGCCGATGTTGCCGGTCGCCATCGCCAGGTTGGCGATGCCGAGCACCGTCGTGGAACCCTGGCTGTGCTCCGTGACGCCGAGGCCGTAGTAGATGGCGCCGTTGCCGCCGGTCGCGAACAAGCGGGCTGCCGCGCGAACGTCTTTCGGGTCGAGACCCGTGTATTGCTCGGTGGCTTCCGGCGAGTGGCTGGGATCGGCAACGAACGCTGCCCATTCCCTGTACTCTTCGACCTCGCAACGCTCATTGATGAACTTCTCGTCCACCAAGCCTTCCGTCACGATCACGTGCGCAAGCGCGGTGACCACGGCCACGTTGGTGCCGGGCTGCAGCGGAAGATGATAGTCGGCCTCGATGTGCGGCGAACGCACCATGTCCGTACGGCGCGGGTCGATGACGATCAGCTTCGCACCTTCGCGCAGGCGCTTCTTCATGCGGCTGGCGAACACGGGGTGGCCATCGGTCGGGTTGCAGCCGATGATGAGTACGACGTCGGTGTCCTCGACGCTGTCGAAGTCCTGCGTACCGGCCGATTCACCGAACGTGGTCTTGAGGCCGTAGCCCGTGGGCGAATGGCAGACGCGCGCGCAGGTGTCGACGTTGTTGGTGCCAAAGCCGGCGCGGATCAGCTTCTGCACGAGGAAGCTTTCCTCGTTCGTGCAGCGCGACGACGTGATGCCGCCGACCGACGTGCGGCCGTACTCGCCCTGGATGCGCTTGAACTCGCTGGCGACGCGGCCGATGGCTTCTTCCCACGTCGTCTCACGCCAAGGATCAGTGATCTTGTCGCGCACCATCGGGTTCATGATGCGGTCGCGATGCGTCGCGTAGCCGTAGGCGAAGCGACCCTTTACGCAGGAGTGGCCGCGGTTGGCCTTGCCGTCTTTCCACGGCACCATGCGGACGACTTCCTCGCCGCGCATTTCCGCCTTGAACGAGCAGCCGACGCCGCAATAGGCGCAGGTGGTGATGTGGGAATGTTCGGGCTGGCCGATTTCGATCAGGGCCTTCTCCGACAGCGTCGCCGTCGGACAGGCCTGGACACAGGCGCCGCACGAGACGCACTCGGAGGCCAGGAAATCTTCGTTCATGCCGGCCGAAACGCGGCTATCGAAACCGCGGCCGGAAATCGTCAGCGCGAAGGTGCCCTGCACCTCCTCGCACGCGCGCACGCAGCGATTGCAGACGATGCACTTCGACGGATCGTACGTGAAGTACGGGTTGCTCTCGTCCTTGCCGATGAAGAGATCGTTGGCGACCCCGTCCATCTTCTTGAAAACGTGGTTCTCGCCTTCGTAGCCGTAGCGCACGTCGCGCAGGCCGACTGCGCCTGCCATGTCTTCCAGCTCGCAATCGCCGTTCGCCGGGCAGGTCAGGCAATCCAGCGGATGGTCCGAGATGTAGAGTTCCATCACGCCCTTGCGGATGGCCTTCAGGCGCTGCGTCTGCGTCTTCACCTTGATGCCGGGAGCCACCGGCGTCGTGCACGATGCCGGCGTGCCGTTGCGGCCTTCGATCTCGACGAGACACAGACGGCAGGAGCCGAAGCTGTCCAGCATGTCGGTTGCGCACAGCTTGGGGATCTCGGTCCCCATCTCCATGGCTGCACGCATGATCGACGTGCCTTCCGGCACCGTCACTTCCGTATCGTCGATGATGAGCGTCACCATCTTCTCGGACTTCGAGGCCGGTGTGCCGTAGTCGATTTCTTTGATCAGTGCCATGACCTTGTCCTCACTCCGCCGCCGCGGGCAGTTTCTTCGCAGGGCGGCCGAAATCCTCGGGGAAATGTGTCAACGCGCTCATGACTGGATATGGGGTGAATCCACCCAAAGCGCAAAGCGAGCCGAACTTCATCGTGTTGCAAAGATCTTCGACGACGGCGAGATTGGCCTCAGGCCGCTCGCCGGCACGAACCTTGTCCAGAGTTTCCACCCCACGCGTGGAGCCAATGCGGCAGGGCGTGCACTTGCCGCAACTTTCCACCGCACAGAATTCGAACGCGAACCGCGCCTGGGCCATCATGTCGGCAGTTTCGTCGAACACGACGACGCCGGCATGACCGATGAGGCCATCGCGCGCAGCGAACGCTTCATAGTCGAACGCCGTGTCGAAATACTCGCGCGGGAAATAAGCCCCCAGCGGACCGCCGACCTGCACGGCCTTAACCGGCCGGCCACTCGCCGTGCCACCGCCGATCGCGTCGACAAGCTCACCCAGCGTGATGCCGAAGGCCGTCTCGAACAGGCCGCCGTGCTTCAGATTGCCGGCGAGCTGGATCGGCATCGTGCCACGCGAGCGGCCGACGCCGTAGTCGGCATAGGCTTGCGGGCCGTTGTCGAGGATGTACGGAATGGCCGCGAGCGAGAGCACGTTGTTGATGATGGTCGGCTGCCCGAACAGGCCCTTGTGCGCGGGCAGAGGCGGCTTGGCGCGAACGAGCCCGCGCTTGCCTTCCAGGCTTTCCAGCAGCGACGTTTCCTCGCCGCAAACATAGGCGCCGGCGCCCATGCGCACCTGGAGGTGGAACGCGTGGCCGGAGTCACGAACGTTGTCGCCGAGGTAGCCTTCTTTCTTGGCCGCCGCGATCGCCGCATTGAGCGCGATCTGCGCATGCGGATACTCCGAGCGCAGGTAGATGTACCCGCGCGTCGCACCGACCGCGAGACCGGCGATCGTCATGCCTTCGATCAGCACGAACGGATCGCCTTCCATGATCATGCGATCGGCGAAGGTGCCGCTGTCGCCCTCGTCCGCGTTGCAGACGATGTACTTCTGCTGCGGCGGCGTATCATGCACCGTCTTCCACTTGATGCCGGTCGGGAAGCCGGCGCCACCGCGGCCGCGCAACCCCGACTTCGACACGATGTCGACGATCTCGATCGGCTTCAGCTTGAGGGCGTTTTCCAGGCCCTTGTAGCCGCCAAGACGCTTGTAGTCCGGCAACGATACGGGATCGGCCAGTCCGCAACGTGCGAACGTCAGCCGCGTCTGCTTCTTGAAGAACGGGATCTCCTCGACGGGACCGACCGCAAGCTGGTGCTTGATCTTCTTGGGACCCTCGGCGCCGAGAACGCCGGCCTTGATGAGGCTCGTGACATCCTCTTCCTGCACGGGCCCGAAGCCGTAGCGCACGCCGTCCGCAGCTTCCACTTCGAGAAGCGGCTCCAGCCACAGCATGCCGCGCGACCCGTTGCGCACGATCTCGATCTTGAGCGCTGCCTTCTTCGCCTGCTTCTTGAACGCCTCGGCGACCTCGTCCGCTCCGCAAGCGACGGCAGCAGCGTCTTTTGGAATGTATATTTTCACGGTCATGCGCCAGCTCCCTTGAGGAGCTTGTCGAGCTTGGCTTCGTTGAGCCGGCCTACGATCTTACCGTCGAGCATGGCGGACGGTGCCGTCGCGCACAGGCCCAGGCAGTAGATCGGCTCGAGTGTAACTCGTCCGTCTACGCTCGTCTCGCCGCATTTGATACCCAGGCGATCTTCGGCGCGCTTGACGAGGCTTTCGCAGCCCATCGACTGGCAGGCTTCGGCGCGGCACATCTTGAGCACGTGCTTGCCTGCCGGTTCGCGGCGGAAGTCGTGATAAAACGTCACGACGCCATGCACTTCGGCGCGCGAAAGATTGAGTTCGTTTGCGATCACCGGAACCGCATCGTTCGGCACGAAACCAAACGTCTCCACGCAAGCGTGGAGGATGGGCATGAGCGGGCCTTCCAGCTCCACATGCTCAGCCACGATCTGCCGCGTACGTGCCTCGCTCCATGGTTCCCGAGCCATGTTGCGCAACCTCCCGCTTTTTATCTCTGTTGCCTCTACAGATGGCCCTTATTTGGAATCACTTCAATAAAGCTCTTCCGTGCCACGATAGGCAAAAGAGAATGCCCCGGAAAAGCATTACCCCTAGGCGACTTAACGAAGCCCTTCCGCGAACGCCGCAATTGCTTCCACCTTACGCGGATTGCAGTTGCACCGCCGCGGCGCGCCTTGCCTCAGAGACAAATGCATTTACCAGGGGTGAATGTGGCTCACGCCGCAAAATTAGCAAGCCAATTTTGTGTTTCACGCTCGGTTCCGTGAGCGGAATAGCTTTCAGACGCCCCCGCGGGTCGAGCGTTTCGGCCAGGCGCGTGGAGATGATGCTCGCGAATTTTCCAGTCCGGACATGGGCATAGAGCGTCAGCATGGAGTTGCTCTCCAGCGCCAGCGCTTGGCGACCGCCGGCCTCGGCGAGGTGCCGATCCACGATGCGGCGGTTCTGCATATCTGGTGTCAGCAGGCAAAGGGGCAGTTTAGCGGCCTCGGACCAGGTCATGGCCTCGGCCTTGGCGTGCGCCGATTCGGGCGACACCAGCACGGTGTACTGCTCTTCGTAGAGCGTGATCGCGACGCAGCGATCGATGGGCTCGTCGTCGACGTACGAAATGCCGATGTCGAGTTCAAGGTCGGCCAACCGGTCAAGGATCGTGGCCGACGTCAGCGACAGCACCGTCAGGCGGACCGCAGGAAACTTTTCACCGAACGGAATCGACACCGCTGGAAGAAACGGCAATGCGGTCGGAATGACACCGAGCCGCAGATGCCCCGTGAGGCCGTGCTTCAGCGCCTCGATTTCCTGGCGCATCGTGCGGCTATCGCCGACGAGCCGCCGTGCCCACTCGAGAACGCGCTCTCCCTCCGGCGTGAATCCGCGAAACCGCGAGCCACGCTCGACGATGAGAATACCAAACTGATCTTCCAGACTTTTTACAGTCGACGACAAGGTTGGCTGCGTGACGCCGGAAGCCTCCGCGGCGCGGCCGAAGTGGCGTTCCCGCGCCAGCGCCAGAAGCAGTTCCAACTTGTCGATCATCAGCCACGCCCGCCACCGGGCGGCTAACCCCGCCCGTTCTGCCCGATCCTAGCCTATTTTGCGGGCAGGCGGAGGGGGTTAGTGCCGATCGTCATGTTGCAGAAGCAGCAGGCGAACCTACTTTGCCTCGAAGCGCCCCTGTGCAGCTTTTCCGGCCTTGTCGGTCAGGGTCACCACGGCCTTGTCTCCGGCCTTCAGCGCGACGCCCTTGCCCTCGAGCTTGTTGCCGCCCGCCGGAGTCAGGTCGAACGGACCCTGCCGCTCCGACCCGGCCAATACGAGCACCGAAGCCTTGAACCCGTCGGTTACCGCTTCCTTCCCGTCGTGATCCTTGAGCAGCAGCGTGGTTTTGCCGTCGGCTGCAACCAGCTCCACGTCGTAGTCGCCGACCTCAGCGACGATGCCGCCGGCCGAAGCCGAATGATCGTGCTTGGCCGCGCTGTGATCGTGGCCGTCGTGGCCATCTGCCGCGAAAGCCGCGCCGGCGCCGAACACGCCCACGGACAACACGGCTGCACTAATGACTGCCTTGTACGCTCTCATGACTATCCATCTCCAGTTGGTCGATACTCAGCTCTTCTTCCGGCGCCGTGACGTCCGCCTCGCGGTGGAACATGCGATAGAGCGCCGGCAGCACCAGCAGCGTCAGGATCGTTGAAGAAACGATGCCGCCGATCACAACCGTCGCCAGCGGCCGCTGCACCTCCGCGCCCGCACCCGTGGCAAGCGCCATCGGCACGAAGCCCAACGACGCGACCAGTGCCGTCATCAGCACGGGCCGCAACCGCTGCATCGCGCCGTCATGGATTGCGCGTTCCAGCGGCAGCCCATCGCGACGCAAATTGTTGATGAAGGCGATGATGACGAGCCCGTTCAGCACCGCCACACCCGAAAGCGCGATGAATCCTACGCCCGCCGAAATCGACAGCGGAATGTCGCGCAGGGCGAGCGCCAGAACGCCGCCCGTCAGGGCAAGCGGCACGCCCGAGAAGACGATCAACGCGTCCTTCGCAGAACCGAGCGACGTGAACAGCAGGAAGTAGATCAGCGCCAATGCCACCGGCACGACGATCGTCAGCCGTTGCGTGGCGGAGATCAGGTTCTCGAACTGACCGACCCAGCCCAGCCAGTAGCCGGCGGGCAGTTTCACACCGGTGTTCACGGCAGCCTGAGCCTCGGCAACGAACGAGCCCAGATCCCGGCCGCGCACGTTTGCCGAAACCACGACGCGGCGCTTGCCGTTCTCGCGGCTGATCTGGTTTGGGCCCGGCGCGAAATCGATGGTCGCGACTTCTCCCAATGGAATGAACCGCGGCATCATCTTGCCGGACGTCGCCGCAGGCAGCTCCGCGGCTTGCGACGCATGCTGCTCCGCCGCCGAAAGCGCAATCGGCAGCCGCTTGAGCGCCTCGATGTCCGCGCGCCGTTCTTCCGGCAGGCGAACGTAGATATCGAACTTGCGATCGCCCTCGTAGATGGCGCCCGCGTGCTTGCCGCCGACGGCGATCTCGATCGCCTCCTGGACAGCCGCCACGCTCAGCCCCATGCGCGCGATCGTGTCCCGCTTTGGCGTGATCGACAGGATCGGCAGCCCCGACACCTGCTCCACGCGCGTATCGGCCGCCCCCGGAACTTTGCTGAGAATCGCGGAGATCTGGTTGGCAGTCTCCACCAGCGTATCGAGGTCGTCGCCGAAGACCTTGACGCCGATGTCGGCGCGAACGCCGGCGATCAGTTCGTTGAAGCGCATTTGGATGGGCTGCGTGAACTCGTAGTTGTTGCCGGGCATGTCGCCGGTCGCCGTCACGATGTCCTTCACGACATCGGCTTTCAGCTTGCTCGGATCAGGCCACTGATCCTTCGGCTTCAGCATCACGAACGTGTCCGCCACGTTGGGCGGCATGGCGTCGGTCGCGATGTCCGGCGTGCCCACTTTCGAGAACACGACCGAAACTTCGGGAATCTGCGCGAGCCTCTTCTCCAGCTCCAACTGCATTTCCGTCGACTGGGTGAGGCTCGTGCCCGGAACGCGCATGGCGTGCAACGCCACGTCGCCCTCATCGAGACTCGGAATGAACTCCGTGCCGAGCTTGGTGGCACCGAGCCCGCTCAATACGGCCAGCACGACCGCAACCGTCACGACGACCGAGCGCTGCGCCACGGCCATCTTCAGCAGAGGCTCGTACACGCTCTTGGCGCCGCGAATGAGAAAGCTCTCCTTCTCCGCGACGCGCCCGGTCACGAACAGCGCGATGGCCGCCGGCACGAATGTGACCGACAGCAGCATCGCACCGGCGAGCGCCATGATCACCGTCAGGGCCATCGGCGTGAACATGCGGCCTTCGATACCGGTCAACGTCAGGATCGGCAGGTAGACGACCATGATGATGAAGGCGCCGAAGACAGAAGGCGTCACCACCTCTTTCGTCGCGGCAACGACGGTGGCGAACCGTTCGCGCCGCGTCAGCAGCCGCCCGCGCCGGTGCTGCTCGTGTCCGAGCAGGCGCAGACAGTTTTCGACGATGATCACAGCCCCGTCGACGATGATGCCGAAGTCTATGGCGCCGAGACTCATCAGGTTCGCGCTGATGCCGGCTTCCACCATGCCCGTGATCGCAAACAGCATCGACAGGGGAATAACGAACGCCGCGATCAGCGCCGCACGGATATTGCCCAGCAGCAGGAACAGCACGACGATGACGAGCACCGCGCCTTCGAACAGGTTGGTTTGTACCGTCTCGATGGTGCGATTGACGAGATCCGTCCGGTCATAGACCGTCCGCACCGTCACACCCTCAGGCAGGCTGCGTTGCACTTCCTTCAGCTTCTCGGCAACCCGCTGCGAAACCGTTCGGCTGTTCTCGCCGATCAGCATCATCGCCACGCCGAGCACGGTTTCCTTGCCGTTGATGGTCGCCGCACCCGACCGCAGCTGCTTGCCGAATTCCACGCGCGCCACGTCGCGCACGCGCACCGGAACGCCCTCGTGCGACCCCAGCTGGATGTCGAGCAGTTCTTCGCCCGTCGCGAGCTGACCGGGCGACCGCACCAGGTACTGCTCGCCGTTGCGCTCGATATAGCCGGCGCCCTTGTTGGCATTGTTCTGTTCGATCGCCGTGACGAGATCGGTCAGCGACACGCCGAAAGCGCTCAGCCGCTCGGGCTCCGGCACGACGTGGAACTGCCGCTCGAATCCGCCCATCGAGTTCACTTCGACGACGCCGGGTACCGTGCGCAGCTGCGGCTTCACCACCCAGTCGTGCAGCGTTCGCAGATCCGTTTCGGTATACGGCTTGCCTTCGGCGTTGATGGCGCCGTCCTTGGCCTCGACGGTGTACTGGAAGATCTCTCCCAGTCCCGTCGCGATCGGCCCCATCGCCACTTCGATTCCGGCGGGCAGCTGATCCTTCACCTGCCCCAGCCGCTCGTTGACGAGCGTGCGTGCCCAATAGATGTCGGTGCCGTCCTCGAACACGGCCGTAATCTGCGACAGGCCATAGCGGGACAGCGACCGCGTGTAGGTGAGCGCCGGCAAGCCGCCGAGGCCGGTCTCCACCGGGAACGTGATCCGCTGCTCAACCTCCAACGGCGAAAAGCCGGGGGCCAAGGCGTTGATCTGCACCTGGACGTTGGTGATATCCGGCACGGCATCGATCGGCAGCCGCAGGAAGTTGAAGGCGCCGAACGCACCAACCGCCAACGACGCCAGAATGATGAGCCACCGTTGCAGAACCGAGAACGCGATGAGCCGTTCAAGCATGACCGAGGCTCCGCACTACGCCAACATCAATGCACATGCTCGGCCTCGCTCTTGCCGAGTTCGGCTTTGAGGATGAAGCTGTTGCCGGTGACGACCTTGTCACCCGGCAGCACGCCGAACAGGATCTCGACCATCGTTTCGTCCTTGAGGCCGAGTTCCACTTCGCGCTTCTCGAAGCCATCCGCGTCCTCGACGAAGACCACGGGCTTCCCGTCGACGTATTGCAGCGCGCTCTGCTTGACCGCCACGATGGCGGGTTGCTCGGAAATCAGCACGTGACCGGTGACGAACAGCCCGGGCAGGAAGCCCCCGTCGTCGTTCCCCACCACCGCTCGCGCGACCATGCTCTGCGTGTCTGTGACGCCGATCGGCGACAGATAGCTGATGGTCGCAGAGTGCGGTTCTCCGTGCCCCGGCAGGTCGATGTCGACTTTTTGCCCCAGCTTGAGCTTGCTGAAATCCTGGCTGTAGACGCGCAGGTCCACCCACACGTCGCTCAGGTCGGAGATGACCATAAGCCGCTTGTCGGTGGCCGCGAATTCACCCAGCGTTCCGCTGCGCTCAATCACAGTACCGTCGACCGGCGCCTGGATGTCGTATTGCGTCAGGCTCTCGTTGCTCTCGATCTTGGCGACGATTTCGCCCTTCTTCACGGAGTCGCCCAGGCGCTTCGCCATCGTGCGCACGACGCCACCGAACCGCGGCAGCACCGCCACCGTCTTCTCCTCGTTCGGCTGAATGATTCCGTTGAGCACCAGCATCTGCTTGATGCCCGCGGGGCCGGCGGCCTCGATCGTCAGCTTCGCGTTTTCGCGCTGCTTGTCCGTCAGCTTGATCGCCTTGCCGTGGCCCTCTTCCTCGCCGTGCGCGTGTCCGTGATCGGCACCCTCGTGCGCGTGACCGGCTTCTTTCTCACCGTGCCCGGCCTCGCCGTGCCCGTCGGCGGCCGGCACCGGCCGTTCGTAGGCCAGGATCGCCGCCCCCGCGACGACGCCCGCCGCCAGCACACCCATGATGACGACCCCACGCGAGAGCCGGCCCAACAGCCCGCTCTTGCGCGGTTCACTCTCCGCGGTACTCATTCGCCAGATCCTTCTGAAACCGGCTCCCAGCCGACCTTGCGGCTGCAAAGTGTCCCAGCTGTTGACGTGGAGGCCTGCTGGTTACCAACGCACGACCGGTGTGGCTGGATTGCGCCACCTTCCCAGGGTCAGCCGATAAGGCTCAACCCCAATAGTCCCGAGACGAGAAGCAGCGTCAGCAGCGTCGAGGCATTGATGTCGCCGAAATCGCGTCCCCGCACGATCTTGACGACTTCGCGCGTCTCGACAGCCGGCCGGTCGGCGTTCGGATCCCGCGCCCGCACCCAGTTCCAGAAGAAGCGGCCGAACGAACTGGAGCGCTTCCAGATCTCGTGCGGCGCACGCTGCCAGCCGTACTTGAGCGAATAGATGACGATCACGAGGATCGCGATCTGCAGCAGCGTCGAGACCCAGCCGCTGATCAAAAACCAGACGACGGTCCAGATCACGCCGACGAGCGACGCGAGAAGCCACCAAAGCCAGGCGAAGATTTCCATGCGCCTCCTCGGCCGCCCTCGTGGCGAGCCATAGCGCAACACATAGCGGGCCCTGCGGGCAAATCCTATGGCGGGAGAATGGGGAAAGCCTGCCCTAAAAAGCGAATGGGTGCCGGGTCGCCAAGGAGGATGGCTAAACCCAGCACCCTATCCATGCTGCAAGCACAGTAAACTTACTGATCTCTCATTCCGCTGGCCACGGCAGCTGTTCCCGAAAAATGAGGGAATTTTTCCCATTCACCCAGAACTTAGCCGCCCAGTCCAATTGCGCTGAATACGCCATGTCTGCCAAGACGTTGGCCCGTCTTCCGGCACTCACTCCGCCGCGACGATCGGCTGAGCCTTGGGACGGGTGCTGGCCGCAATGTCCCGCGCGAGTTGCAGGGCGCCCACGTAGTCGGGCTTACCGGAGCCAAGCAACGGCACGGCATCGACCACCAGCACATCGGCCGGCACCATCAGCTCCGTCGCGCCGCGTCCTTTCGCGAAGCGGCCGAACGCTTCGCGCGTGGCGCCTGCTTCGCTCGTCAGCAGTACGAGGCGTTCGCCCTTGCGCGCGTCGGGCAGCGACACGACCACCAGCGGCTTGGCCGGCCACAGCTCGGCCGCCAAAGCCTCCACGGCCCGTGGAGGCTT
>JAKAXS010000491.1 GCA_021816505.1 Pseudomonadota bacterium | reverse complement strand
GCCGGAGGCGACAAGACCAGGCAGCTGGGTCAAATACAGCTGATCGGCCATGCTTTGATCGACGCCAGCCTTGAGGGCCAGCTTGGCCGCTTCGCGCTCATCGCGCGCCACGCCATGACGGCGCAATTCGTCGATGGCCCCGTGATCGGAGACCGTCACGCCGCGGAAGCCCCATTGCTTGCGCAGGAGATCTTGCAGCAGCCAGACGTTCGATGTCGCCGGCACGCCGTTGATCGAGTTGAGAGCGACCATGACTCCGCCCGCACCTTCATCGATCGCCGCGCGATAGGGCGGCAGATAGACCTGGTGCATTCGCAGCGGGCTCATGTCGACGGTGTTGTAGTCGCGTCCGCCTTCCACCGCACCGTAGAGCGCGAAATGCTTGGCGACCGCCATGATGCTGTCTGAGCTGTTGAGCGATGGGCCCTGGAAACCGCGAACGCTGGCGCGCGCGCATTCGCTGACCAGATACGGATCTTCCCCGAAACCTTCCGAGGTGCGGCCCCAGCGCGGATCATGCGTGATGTCCACCATCGGCGCGAACGTCATATCGAGACCGTCCGCGCAGGCCTCGATCGCCGCGATGCGCGCTGAGCGTTCGACGGCTTCAACATCGAAGCTTGCGGCAAGACCGAGCGGAAGCGGGAAGATCGTCCGGTGCCCGTGCACGATATCGTAGGCGAAGAAGATCGGGATCTTCAGCCGGCTCCGCTCCACTGCAGCGGCTTGAAGAGGCCGATTGTCCTGCCTCACGACGGTGTTGAACGTGCCGCCGATGCGGCCGGCCGCGATTTCGTCTGCCAGCTGGCTATGCGTAATTTCACGGCTGATGCTGATGAGACGAAGCTGGCCGACCTTTTCCTCAACGGTCATGCGCGCGATGAGGTCGTTGATGAAGGCCGCCTTCTTCGCGTCCGATCCGTCGGGCACCTTGGCGTGTGCAGCGCCCGCGAAGCCGATGTCGATTACGGCCCTCGCTGAGCCGGCAGCCGCAGCGATTGCCAGGAGAGCCTGACGGCGAGAAAGACCGTGCTCAGTCGCACTCGCGCGAATGTTGGGCTCGGCGGCTGGGTCACCGTTCGTTTTGTCCATGCTTTGTTCGTTTACCTTGATTGCGGTCGCGAGGGATTGCGCGTGGAGGTGGGACGAGATGTGTGACGTTCGCGGCTTGACCCCTGCATGGATGTTAGGCATCTCTGCTCATGCGCAGGGCACCCCCGGCCTGAAATGGGAAGTGGATCTGCCCTGCTGTTCTGGCCTTTTAAAGGAGCTTTCGTGGACTTGTCGACTCGTCCCGCGGCCAGACGCTTGGCGCTCGCTCCGCGCTTTCCGATCCTGTCGGGATTGGCTTGGGTTCAGCCGCGTCTTGCATACGCGATCCCGGCGCTGCGCGGGCTCGTCGTAGCCGCCCTCTTTGTCGGCACGCAGGCGGTCGCGCAGGAGCGCCCGATGGGCTTCGGATTTGAAGATCTGACTGTGCGGGCAAAGGCGCTGGCGGATGCGCCGTACGCAGCACCGGTCAGCAGCCTGCCTGAGGCCTTCGCCAAACTGCAATTCGGCGATTATCAGAAGATCCAGCCCAAACGCGATCGGTTCGGATGGGTGGATGTCGACACGCCATTCAAACTGGCCTTCTACCATCAGGGCATGCAGTTCAACACGCCGGTGAAGATCAACGAGATCGTCGACGGTAGCGTGAAGGAAATTCCCTACGATCCAAGTTGCTTCGACTTCGGCGACCTGCACTTCAACGCCGAGCAGACGAGCAAACTTGGCTGGGCGGGGTTCCGATTGCTGTACCCCGTCAACGAACCCGGCAAGAACGACGAGGTGATGAGCGTTCTCGGCGCGAGCTACTTCCGGGTTATCGGCAAGGGCCAGGTCTACGGTTTGTCGGGTCGCGGGCTCGCCATCGATACCGGCCTGCCGATCGCTGAAGAGTTTCCCGCGTTCCGCGAATTCTGGATTCGCCGTCCCGCGCCACAAGACCGGAGCGTGATCATTTACGCTCTCCTCGACTCTCCACGCGCGGCAGGTGCGTACGAGTTCACTTTGACGCTCAGTGACGCCGCGGTGCTCGACGTCAAGTCACGTGTTTTTCTGCGAGAGGGTACGCCACCGGCACTCGGTGTTGCGCCCCTGACCAGCATGTTTCTTCACGGGCCGAGCCAACCGGCGACGGCACCCAATTTCCGGCCCGCAATTCATGACTCCAACGGCCTCGCCCTCCACACCGGTGACGGCGAGTGGATCTGGCGCCCGCTCAATAACCCGGCGACGGTAGCGGTCAGCAGTTTCGCCGTAGCGAGCCCAAAGGGCTTCGGCCTGCTGCAGCGCGGCCGGGAGTTCTCGCGCTTCGAGGACCTGAAAGACCGTTACGACCTGCGCCCCAGCGCGTGGATCGAGCCGATCAACGACTGGGGCAAGGGCTATGTCCGCCTCATCGAAATCCCCACGGCCGACGAGACCAACGACAATATCGTTGCACTCTGGGTGCCGGATGCACTCCCCGCACGCGGCACGCCGCTGCAGTTCGACTACCGGATCCACTGGACCATGGACGAGCTTGCCATCCTGAAAGGCGGACCGTCGTACGTTTGGCAGACGATGCGCACCACTGGCGAGATCTATCATTCGAACCTGATCCGGGCTCACGATGGCACGATCGCGTTCCTGGTCGATTTTGCGGGGTCACCACGGCTTGAGTCCGCGCACGGCTCGCCGGTTACTGCGCACGTCAGCGCCAATGACAACGTGGAAATCGTTGGAACTGAAGTCCGACCTCATCCGGTGATCAAGGGCTGGCGCCTCATCTATCGCGTCAAACTAAAAGATGTGGCCAAGGCGTCCGAGTTCCGCGCTTCGCTGGCCTCGCAAGGCCACACTTTCACGGAAACGTGGAGCTATCAGATCGCGCCCCAGCCGCGCCTCAAAACCGGCGAGCCGCCTGTCGGTAAAACGCCGGAGCCGCCGGGCGGCCGCGGCGAGATCACCTCCAGATAGTCCCGATCTCCGGTCGTCGACCGCAGCGCCATCGCGCGCGCGGCAGATGAACTGGAGGTAAATGTCACATTCAGAAGCGGTTCAAC
>JAKAXS010000490.1 GCA_021816505.1 Pseudomonadota bacterium | reverse complement strand
ATCTCACCGCGACCTTCACGCCGCTGCGAATGCCGGGATCGAGGCCCATCGTCGCGCGCTGCCCGGCCGGCGCGGCAAGCAACAGGTCCTTCAGGTTCGACTTGAAGACGGTGATCGCCTCGGTATCGGACTGATCCTTCAGGCGCGTCAGCAGGTCGACGACGAGCGAGATGTGCAGCTTGGCTTTCCAGGCGAGCTTGACGGTGTCGAGCAGCCACTTGTCCGCCGCCCGGCCGCGGTCCGCGATGTTGAAGGCGACCATGATTTTGGCCTGCGCGGGATGCGTCTTGCCCTCCTCGTTCGGCGCGTCGAGATCGAGGTTCAGGATGTTCTCGTTGCGGCCGCGCAGCAGCGCGAGCGCACGGTGCGAGGGCATCTGGCGCACGGGCTGGGAGAAGTCGAAATAGTCCGAGAACTTCGCGCCTTCGGTTTCCTTGCCCTTGGCCACCTTCGAGCTGACGACGCCGGTGGCCCACAGCCATTCGCGCAGATCGCCGACGAGCGTCGCGCTCTCGCCGATGCGCTCGATGATGATGTGGCGCGCGCCGTCGAGTGCCGCCTTCGCGTCGGCAACGCCCTTCTCGGCGTCGATGAACTTGGCGGCCTCGCCGTCAGGGATCAGGCCGGGGTTGCCGAGCAGCGCGTCCGCCAAAGGTTCGAGCCCCGCCTCGCGCGCGATCTGGGCCTTGGTGCGGCGCTTCGGCTTGTAGGGCGCGTAGATGTCTTCCAGGGCAACCTTGCTGTCGGCCGCGGCGATAGCGCGCGCCAGTTCCGGCGTCAGCTTGTCCTGCTCGGTGATCGACTTCAGAACGGTTGCCCGGCGATCTTCCAGTTCGCGCAGATAGCCGAGGCGTTCTTCCAGTTTGCGCAGCTGCGTATCGTCGAGACCGCCTGTCTTCTCCTTGCGATAGCGCGCGATGAACGGCACGGTGGAGCCCTCGCCCAGAAGCTCCACGGCGGCGGCGACCTGCTCCACCTTCACGCTGAGTTCGGAAGCAATACGGGCGTTGATCGTGCTCATCGTGCGGCGTCCTTCGGCAGTCTCGGAATCGGCGCGACGCTAGCACTTGAGGTGGGCCGGTTGAAGGCCGCTTTCCCTACTTGTTGGCAACTCCGGCGCTGGAAAACGTGGCCATTCCGGATTGACAAGACGCCGCGGCCTTGACCACGGACATCGCGAGCGCGGCGCCGGTGCCCTCACCCAGCCGCAGGCCGAGCGACAGCAGCGGTTTCAATCCGAGCCGCTCCAGCACTTCGCCATGTGCGCCCTCGGCCGAACAGTGGCCCGCCACGCAGTGATCGAGCGCCGCGGGATTGGCGGCGTGAAGCACGGCGGCGGCGGCGGTGACGACATATCCGTCGAGGACGACGGGGACGCGGCGCAGGCGGGCCGCAAGGATCGCCCCGGCGATGGCGGCGATTTCGCGCCCCCCAAGGCGGCGCAGAACGTCGAGCGGGTCAGACAGGTGACCTGCGTGATGCGCAAGAGCGGCTTCGACGACGTCGATCTTGCGGCGCAGGCCCGCATCGTCGACGCCCGTTCCGCGGCCGACGAAGCGCGCGGCATCGCCACCATAGAGCGCGGCGTAGATCGCCGCGGCCGGTGTCGTGTTGCCGATCCCCATCTCGCCGGCGCCGAACAGATCGCAATCGGGTGGAACGGCGGCCATGCCGTCGGCGATGTGACGCGCGCA
Organism: Pseudomonadota bacterium; assembly: GCA_021816505.1. Taxonomy (GTDB): domain Bacteria; phylum Pseudomonadota; class Alphaproteobacteria; order Rhizobiales; family Hyphomicrobiaceae; genus JAKAXS01. Next base: position 1,406 of record JAKAXS010000490.1, on the reverse strand, counting down.
GGCGTCTGCGGTCATGGCCGCGGCCTCTGTGATGTCGGCCGCCGGATTGTCGAGTTCGACCGGGTGCACGCTGAGACGAATGCCGCCGGTCGTGCAGATCTGGTTGATCGCCGCGCCGCCCGCCGCGAAGTTCGCGACCATCTGCGCCGTGACGTCGGAGGGATAGGGCGAGACGCCCTTGCGTGTGACGGCGTGATTGCCGGCGAAGACAGCGATGGCAGGCGACGTGATCGCGGGCGTGCTCGTGCCCTGCCAGCCGGCGAGCCAGATGGCGATCTCCTCCAGGCGGCCCAGCGCGCCGGGCGGCTTGGTGAGTTCGCCGTCGCGCGCCTGCGCGGCCTCGATTGCGGTTGCATCGGCCTCGGGCAAGACGTCGAGCAGCGCGCTGAGGCCGCTCAGGTCGTGGGCCGGCGTCAGGACGGCGTCGAAAGCTTTCATGATATCGGTCAACTTGCAGATCCCGGCGGCGCGGCAGTGCTATAAGGCGCTTCGATGAGCGACAGTCCGCCAAAAGAGCCCGCACCCTCAGCCGACGCGCCCGCGCCGTCAAGCCATGTTCCCGTGGCCGTTCCGCAGCAATCGGCGCGGCTCGGCGTCGCGCTCGGCTTCCTGGCGCAGGTGCTGCAGGTGTTGCGGTTCTATTCGCGCCTGCCGGTCCCGGTGTTTCCATTTGAACCGGCCCCGCATGGCGCGCCGGACATGGCGGCCGCGCCGCCTGCGATCGCGCTTGCCGGGGCCGTGCTGGGTGCGCTGGCGGGCGGCGTTCTGTTTGCCGCATCGTCTCTGGGGCTGCCGCCGCTATTGGCCGCAGCGTTGGCGGTCGCCGCGCTGGCGATGATGACGGGCGCCATGCACGAGGACGGCCTTGCCGATACGGCCGACGGTTTCTGGGGCGGGACAACGCGCGAGCGGCGGTTGGAGATCATGCGCGACAGCCGCATCGGCAGCTACGGTGCCGTCGCGCTGATGCTGACGCTGGCCATCCGCGTCATTGCGATCGCGACGATTGTCGATCGCTCCGGTGCTCTCACAGGCGTGCTGGCGTTGATCGCGGTGGCTGCGACGTCGCGTGTGGCAGGGTTGCTGCCGCTTGCGCTGCTGACGCCTGCGCGCAGCGATGGCGCCGCCGCGTCGGTCTCGGCGCCATCGCTGCCAGCGATGCTGTCAGGCGCTGTGGTGGCGGCGTTGCTCACGCTTGCCGCAGTGTACCCCGCCGTATCGGCCGGTGCAGCGGCCGTGCTCGCTGCATTCGTGATGGCGTACATCATCTCGCGTATCGCAAATGCAAAGATCGGCGGGCACACGGGAGACGTCGCGGGCGCGGCGCAGCAGTTGGCCGAGATCGCGATGCTGCTGGTGTTCGCCTCCGTTTCGATGTGAGGCGCGGTCAGCCCTCGAACGTGGGC
>JAKAXS010000489.1 GCA_021816505.1 Pseudomonadota bacterium | reverse complement strand
AACCGGTCTGGCTTGGCAGCGGCCGGAGCGGTCTCGCGGCCGTCGTAAGTCGCGAGCGCCTTTGTCGACTCGTCCCAATGGAGAACGAACGCGCCGCCGCCCAGGCCCGAAGACTGCGGTTCGACGAGGCCGAGAACGAGTTGCGCGGCGATCGCGGCATCGATGGCCGATCCGCCCGATCTGAGAACGTCGCGACCCGCGTCCGACGCCAGTCGCGATGCCGTCGAGATCATTGCGCGAGGCGCCGTAGCCGCCTTGCCCGATGCGGCCCGGCCGGTGTCCGTCTCAGGCGAGTCCTGTGTACGCTGCGCTGCAGCAATTTCTGCAGCCAGAACCATTCCGGCGAAACCGGCGATCACGGCCGCGGCGGCCAGCATCCCGAATCGACGCAGGCGAAGCGTACTCAATGGGCGCGGGATAATTTTCTCTGCGATGTCAGCAACATATTGCATCTGTGCGCCACTATATGCGGCCAAACCGATGCAATCTAGGCTCCCGCTGATTCCGGAACGGCAGGGGGATGCCGTTCCGGAATAGAGGTCAACCACGCGCATACTCACGCAAACAAGCGCCGCGCAGCTTCAAAACATCAAGCCGAACAAGGGCAAAAGCCGGAGCGGGGTAGCGTCCGGAAGGGGGGACGTACGATTGCCTCGGACTCAATGTTCTTGTTATGTTCTAGTCCGGTTTCCGGCGCAGGTCAAGGGCGGTGAGCATCCGCCCACAGAACAACGATGCACACGGAACAGGCAAAGGGTGTCGGTGTTGCGCGACATCCACATGTTCGTCACAAATTGAGGTTTGTCGTTTCCAATCCTGGCCTTAGTTGCATCCGGCCTCTTTCGACCCGAGGGGCCCGGAAACCCACATTTCACACAGGTTGCCAGCTGTTACAGAACCTACTTATTCACAGGTTCGTAGCTATCCACGTCAGCGTGGAACCAAGCGGCGGGACACATCGTTCGGTGACTGTGGCCTTGCTGCTCTGCCGCATGACACACCTTCTGAGTTATATCGACATTAAGTTCGAAGTGACCAGTTCGCGACCTATTCGCGGAACGGTAAGATTTTTGTCCGATCAGGGCCGGACCTGATAGTTTTCTACAGCACGAAATGCGGAGTGCTACGATGCGCGCGAAGGGTAAGCTAATTCGGTCGGCAATGGCGGGCGCCGTTGCACTTGCGACGACGGTCACGATGACCGCCCAAGCGCAAGCTCAGGACTTGATCGATTTTCTCTGGGGCGGCGGCGAGGAATGGGGCGGCGGTCGTCAAACCGTTTCGTTCGATCCGCAGTATCGCGCCGGCCAGATCATCGTCAGCTTCGGCGATCGTCGCCTGTACCTGATTTCGAAGGCCGGTACCGCTCTCAGCTATCCGATCGCCGTTCCGCGCGAGCAGAGCCGCTGGCAGGGCAAGATCACGGTCACCGCGAAGCGCGAGAATCCGTCGTGGACGCCGACGCCTGAGATGATCAGGGAAAACCCGAAGCTCCCGAGCTGGGTCCCCGGCGGTCATCCGATGAACCCGCTCGGCGTTCGCGCGCTGTACCTGGGCTCCAGCACTTACCGCATTCACGGCACCGACGCGCCCTGGACGATTGGCCAGGCCGTATCGAAGGGCTGCATCCGTATGTTCAACGAAGACGTGCTGGATCTTTATCCGCGCGTTCCGGTTGGCATGCGCGTAACGGTGACGTGGGAGCGCTTCAAGACGCGGCCCACCAACGCTGAAGTTTCCGGCATCGAGACCGAGAAGGCCAGCCAGGCCAGCCAGCAGGGCATCGAGCCTGAGGCCAAGGAAGAAATCCGTCCGGTAACCGAAGCGAAAGCTGACGACGCTACTGCACTGATCGAAGAGCCGGTGACGACCGAAAAGCCAGTCGTTGCCGAGAAGCGCGCGCCCGCGCCGAAGACGACCGGCATCGAAGAAAACTACGATGAGGGTTATGTCGTGGACAACAGCTCGGGCAACCGGCGCGTCACCAAGATCGGCCGCAAGCCGCTCGTCACCCGCACATCCGCTTCGGCCGAATAAAGCTTCAGTCGAAGTCGTGAGATTTCAAGCCGGCTCCTGTCCAGGGGCCGGCTTTTTGATTTGCTAGTTCGCCGCGCTGCTTGCCGGCTGGGGTGCGAGGCACCCGCGTAAGCTCTCCGCCAGATTGCGCATCAGCGTGCCGTATGCTGCGGCGCCTGGTTCGACGAGCGCGCCTTCCGGATCGAGCGTACCGAACCGCGCCTCCGTTCCGTCCGTCACCGCGCGCATGACCTTGGCCGGAAACTGGGGCTCGGCAAACACGCAGACGGCGCCGACCTTTGCGATCTCGGCGCGGATTTCGCTGATGCGCTTCGCACCCGGCTGCACGTCGGGCGCGATCGTCAGGGCGCCGACGGGCGACAGCCGGTAGCGATGGTCGAAATACTGATAGGCGTCGTGAAAAACCACGTACGGCTTATCTCGCACCGGGTTCAGCGCGGCGTCGATTTCAGCATCGAGGGCATCAATTTCAGCCCTCAGGCGCTGCGCGTTTGCTGCGAACGTCGCGGCCGCATCAGGCGCGGCTTCGCTGAGCACGCGGGCGATCTCGGCGACCATGGCCTTGGCATTTTGCGGATCGAGCCAGACGTGACCGTCCATCGCGCCATCTGCCGGATGATCTTCGCCGCCGTGGCTGTGGTCATGGAAGGTCGCGCCGTGGCGCATGGCGAGATGCTGCACGCCCGGCGCGTCGGCGAGCGTGCTGACCCGGACGGTGGCAGGCAGCGAGGCCGCGATTTTCACCGTGAACGGCTCGACAGCGGGCGACACGCGAAAGACGACGGCGGCGGCATGCAAGGCGCGCGCGCCGGAAGGCTTCAGCGCGAACGTGTGCGGGGAAGCGGCGCCTGCGACCAGAAGCTCCGGCGTGCCGACGCCGGTCATCACGCCGGCGACGAGCGCGTGAATCGGCTTGATGGTCGCCACCACCTTCAGATCCTCTGCACGCGCCGTGCCCGCGATGGTGCCGGTAAGGGCAAGGCAAGCGCCCACGACGCTTGCTTTCAGCAGCAGTCGCCTAGCGCCCGAGCCAATGTCCGCGCCCCACCGCATGAATGAGATCGGAA
>JAKAXS010000488.1 GCA_021816505.1 Pseudomonadota bacterium | reverse complement strand
CGGCGGCCGGGTGCGCCTGATCGACTTCGACGAGATCAGTGCCAACGACTGGCTGGCGGTCAACCAGTTCACCGTCCAGGGCCCCAAGCACACGCGCCGGCCGGACGCGGTGCTCTTCGTCAACGGCCTGCCGCTCGTCGTTATCGAACTCAAGAACCCGGGCGACGAGGATGCCGACATCTGGGCGGCCTGGAACCAGTTGCAGACCTACCGCGAGGACATCCCGGATTGCTTCCTCGCCAACGCCCTGCTGGTGATTTCCGACGGCGTCACCGCGCGCATGGGCTCGCTCACCGCCGACCGCGAGCGCTTCCTCGCCTGGCGCACCATCGCCGGCACGGAGACGGATCCCCTGGGGCCGATGCGCGAATTGGAGACCCTGGTCCAGGGCGCATTCCGCCGCGACTTCCTGCTCGACTATCTGCGCCACTTCATCCTCTTCGAGGACGACGGCAAGGACATCGTCAAGAAGGTTGCCGCCTACCACCAGTTCCACGCCGTGCGCGCGGTCGTGGAAAGCGTCCTGATCGCCTCCCGGCCGGAAAGCCCCAAGGAGAAGGCCGGCAAAGGCGGCGTGGTCTGGCACACGCAGGGCGCGGGCAAGAGCATCGAGATGACCTGCTTGGCCGGCAAGCTCATGGCCCACCCGCAGATGGGCAACCCGACCTTGGTGGTGGTCACCGACCGCAACGATCTCGACAACCAGCTCTTCGGCGTGTTCGCCGGCGCCACCGATCTGCTGCGCGAGACCCCCGTTCGCGCCGATACCCGCCCCGAACTGCGCCGGCTGCTCGCCAACCGCCCCTCGGGCGGAATCATCTTCACCACCATCCAGAAGTTCACCCCCGGCGCGGATGAGGACAGCTTCCCCGTCCTCTCCGAGCGCCGCAACATCGTCGTGATCTGCGATGAAGCGCACCGCAGCCAGTACGGTTTCGAGGCGCGGCTGATTCCGGCGAAGAAGACCGGGGGGGATGCGGCGAACGATGCCACCGCGCTCCTCGCCGCGGATGCCGGCATGCCGTCCCAGGCCGCCGGCGCCGAAACCCTGGTGCGCTACGGCTACGCGCAGCACCTGCGCACCGCCCTGCCCGCCGCCACCTTCGTCGCTTTCACCGGCACGCCGGTGTCGCTTGCCGATCGCGACACCCGCGCCGTGTTCGGCGACTACGTCCACGTCTACGACATCGAACAGGCGGTGAAGGACGGCGCGACGGTGCCGATCTACTACGAAAGCCGCCTCGCCAAGCTCGATCTCAAGGAAGACGAGACCGACCACCTCGACGACGAGTTCGAGGCGCTGACCGAGGACGACGAAGGCGACGCCGCCAAACTCGCCCGGATGCGCCGCTGGGCCGCGCTCGAAAAACTGGTCGGCGCCCCGCCCCGCATCCAGCAGGTGGCCGCCGACCTCGTCGCGCACTTCGAGAGCCGGCTGACTTCCATGGACGGCAAGGCGATGATCGTGGCGATGAGCCGCGAGATCTGCGTCCACCTCTACGACGCGATCGTGGCGTTGCGCCCCGCATGGCACGACCCCGACCCCGAAAAGGGCGCCATCAAGATCGTGATGACCGGCTCCGCCGCCGACAAGGCCCTGCTCCGTCCCCATATTTACTCCAAGGACGTCCGCAAGAATCTGGAGAAGCGCTTCAAGAGCCCCGCCGATCCCTTCAAGCTGGTGATCGTGCGCGACATGTGGCTGACCGGCTTCGATGCGCCCTGCCTGCACACCATGTACGTCGACAAGCCCATGCGCGGCCACAACCTGATGCAGGCCATCGCGCGGGTGAACCGGGTGTTCCGCGACAAGCCCGGCGGCCTGGTGGTGGACTACATCGGCATCGCCAACGAACTCAAGGCGGCGCTTGCCGACTACACGCAGGCCAAAGGCCGCGGCCGCCCGACGATCGATGCCCGCGAAGCCCTCGCCGTTCTGCAGGAAAAAATGAGCGTGCTGCACGACCTGCTGCACGGCGTCGATTACCGGGAGTTCCGCAGCCGCGCCTGGCAACTCCTGCCCGCGGTTGCCAATCACGTACTCGGACTGGAAGACGGCAAGAAGCGCTACGCCGACACCGTTCTGGCCGCCACCCAGGCCTTCGCCCTATCGTGCACCCTGGACGAAGCCAAGGACTACCGCGACGAACTTGCCTTCCTGCAGGCCGTGAAAGCCGCCATCACCAAGCACGGCGAATCCGACAAAAAGCTTTCCGACGAGCAGAAGGAACACGCCCTGCGCCAGATCATCAGCCGCGCGGTGGTGAGCGACGAGGTCATCGACATCTTCGCCGCCGCGGGCCTGAAGCGCCCCGACATCGGCCTGCTCTCCGATGAATTCCTCGACGACGTGCGCCACATGAAGGAACGCAACCTCGCCGTCGAGCTGCTGGAGCGGCTGCTCAAGGGCGAGATCCAATCCCGCTTCAAGACCAACGTCGTGCAAAGCGCGAAGTTCTCGGAGCTGTTGCAGCAGAGCCTCACCCGCTACCGCAACCGCGCCATCGAAACCGCCCAGATCATCGAAGAGCTGATCGCGATGGCGAAAAAGTTTCAGGAAGCCGCGAAACGCGGCGAGGAACTGGGGTTGAACCATGACGAAATGGCGTTCTACGACGCCCTCGCAACCAATGAAGCGGCTGTGCGCGAACTCGGCGACGAAACGCTGAAGAAGATCGCCGTGGAATTGACGCAGAAGCTGCATGATTCCGTCACCGTCGACTGGGCGAAGCGGGATGCGGTACGTGCAAGGTTGCGGGTGATGGTCAAAACCCTGCTGCGCCGGTACAAGTATCCGCCGGACCGGCAGGAGGAGGCGACCGAAACGGTGCTGCGGCAGGCGGAATCGCTGTCGGCGGAGTGGGTGGTCCTGTCGTAGCCGATCGTGGGTGCTCGAAATGGCGATCACCGGAGTGCCGGCATATCGGGGTTCTTCCGGCCAAGCTTTACCCAGCACCAAGACATCGGAAGACTCCAGGGCGACTCCGGATGTGCGGATCCGGCTCTTTCGGAACGGACGGACATGCAAAAAAACCGACTCGAGGCGTTCAGCGATGGAGTCCTGGCCATCGTGATCACGGTGATGCTGCTGGAGATGAAGGTGCCGCTGGGATCC
>JAKAXS010000487.1 GCA_021816505.1 Pseudomonadota bacterium | reverse complement strand
CAGCCGGGTGTGGTCCTCGATGACGGCTTGACGATCGCGTGCGGCGTCGGTGCCGTGCGGCTCAGCGAGCTGCAGCGCGCCGGAAAGAAAGCGCTCCCGGCGAAGGAATTCGTGCGCGGCCTGGCGATCGCCCCGGGGAAGCTGCTCGCCTGAAACGTTAAGCATGGCTCAGTTTGCGGTCGTCAGCCTGGAGCTTTGAGCTTAGTCTTCGCCGCAGTCAGTCCCTTGCGTTCCGGAGCCCTCGTCATGCGCCGTTCTGCGTTGCTCTCCCCCGTCATCCTCACGCTCCTTGCCGGCTCGGCCTTCGCCGAGGGCCGCATCATCTCGGTCGAACCGCGGCCGACGTATGGAGCCACCGTCTCGATCGAGTCCGGTGTGCGCGTCTATCGTCCGCTTCCGGCCGGCCCGCGCACGGTGATCGTCAATCCCAGCCGGACGCCGCTGGTGATCGATGTCGGCGAGAACCAGGTCAACAACACGACCACCACGAATTCCAATGTCGTCATCAATCGCCGCCGCCACTACTGAGGCGCGGTTTGCAGTTCGCAAGGGGAGCGAAAAGCTGTAGGTGAGGGGTTCATCGGCGCCCCCCACCTACAGCTCTGCTTTTCATGCCGCGCTATCGCATCACCATCGAATATGACGGCACTCCGTTCGCCGGCTGGCAGTCGCAGCCCGGCGGCATCGGCGTGCAGGATGCCGTGACGGCGGCCATCCAACGGTTCTCCGGCGAGCACATCATCGTGCGCGCGGCGGGACGCACGGATGCAGGCGTGCACGCGCTGGGGCAGGTCGTGCACTTCGAACTCCAGAAGACCTGGGATGCGTTTCGCGTGCGCGAGGCCATCAACCATCACTTGAAGCCCGCTCCGGTGGCGGTGCTGGATTGCGCTGAGGTGGACGCGACCTTCGACGCGCGGTTCTCGGCGACGGCCCGGCACTACCTCTATCGCATCCTGACGCGGCGGGCGCCGCCGGTGCTCGATCGCGACCGGGTCTGGGCGCTGCGCTCATGGCTCGACGCCGACGCAATGCACGATGCCGCCGGCTATCTGGTCGGGCATCACGACTTCACGACGTTCCGCGCGGCCAGCTGCCAGGCCAAGTCGCCGGTGCGCACGCTGGACAGGCTCGACGTATCGCGGGTGGGCGAAGAGATTCACATCCAGGCGTCCGCGCGATCGTTCTTGCACAATCAGGTGCGATCGATGGTCGGCAGCCTGAAACTGGTCGGTGAAGGCAAATGGCAGCCGCACGACGTGCAGCGCGCGTTGGACGCGGTGGATCGTGCGGCCTGCGGTCCGGTCGCGCCGGCGCCGGGGCTCTATCTCGTCAGGGTTGACTACGGTGCAGCTGACGCGTGCTCTGACGCTCGAAGCGACGACGGTTCCACGGAAGAATAGGCGGAACGGCGCCGAGCACGCGGGCCACGATCTTGGTGTGCGTGCTGGTGGTCACGCAGCGGCGGCCGAACATGAGGAGCCAGCCGTTCGGCTTGAAGCGCAGGCGCCAGTTCGAGCTTGTGGTTGCGGCCTTGAAGATGCTGGCGGCGACAAGCTCGGGGCCCGGAGCGTCGGCAAATTCCACTTTGTAGGCTTCCCAGACGCGGGCCTCGAAGTCGCCGTACGAGGCGGAGATATCCTTGTCCGCGACGTCCAGAGAACGGGTCATGAAGTCGGTCAGGATCGGGCCGGGCTCGATGATGCGGACCTGCACGCCAACGGAGTTCAGCTCGTAGTTCAAGGCTTCGCTGAAGCCTTCGACCGCCCATTTGGTGGAGCAATAGAGCGAGTAGAGCGGCATCGACATGCGGCCGGCAACGGACGCCACGTTGATGATGCGGCCGGATGCCTGCGCGCGCATCTGCGGGATGACGGCACGCGTGACGCTCATCAGCCCCAGCACATTCGTCTCGAACTGGCGGCGAACCTGATCCGCCGTCATGGCTTCGAACAGTCCGATGAGACCATAGCCGGCATTGTTGACCAGCGCGTCGATGCGGCCAAAGGCGCCGATCGTTTCAGCGACGGCTGTGGCGATCGATGCGTCGTCGGTCACATCGAGGCGGATGACCTTGATGCGTTCGGCCCCCGCGCCGTCGAACGTCGCGTTCGCGGGGGTGCGCATCGTGGCGGCGACATTCCAGCCGCGCGCCGCGAAGTACTCGGCGGTGGCCTTGCCGATCCCGGTGCTGGCGCCTGTGATGAGAACGGTCTTTGGGTGAGAGGCGGGCGCCGCGGTCGACATCTCAGTCATCGACCATGGAAAGGAGTTCCTGGCGCGAGATCGGGTTGTCGCGGAACACGCCGAGCATCCGGCTTGTCACAAGATCGGTGCCCGGCTTGTGGACGCCGCGTGCCGTCATGCAGTGGTGCTCGGCCTTGATGATCACGCCCACGCCCTGCGGCTGCAGCACATGCTCGATCGTGTTGGCGATCTGCGCCGTCATCTTTTCCTGGATCTGCAGGCGCTTGGCATAGGCGTCGACGACGCGCGCAAGCTTGGAGATGCCGACGACGCGACCGTTGGGGATGTAGCCGACCCACGCGCGGCCGATGATGGGCGCCATGTGGTGTTCGCAGTGACTTTCGAAGCGGATGCCGCGCAGCACGATCATTTCGTCGTACCCCTCGATCTCCTCGAAGGTCTTCTGCAGGATCTCTTCGGGATCTTCCGCATAGCCCTTGAAGTACTCTTCGTAGGCGCGGGTGACGCGGGCCGGTGTCTCGTGCAGGCCGTCGCGCGAAACGTCGTCGCCGGCCCAGCGGATGATGGTGCGGACGGCATTTTCTACTTCATCGCGCGTCGGCTTGCCGGTGGCGTGCGAAACGTCGCCTTTTGCAGGCTTCTTGGTCATTGGCAGTGGCACTCCGGTACGGCGAAATGGACCCGCCAGTTCTCGCGAACCGGCCTGGTAGCCATATTGAGCTGAGATTGAGCCGAATACATCGGTAATGTTGCCTGCGGCGTCAACCCGAAGGAATGAAATGGGTCAATGAGGCGCGAAGCGGACCGGTCAAATGGTGCTGCCGGTGGGAATTGAACCCACGACCTCTTCGTTACCGACAAGTTTTGCCCGATGCAATGTCGCTTAGATCCCATGAAAATGGGTGTCACTA
>JAKAXS010000486.1 GCA_021816505.1 Pseudomonadota bacterium | reverse complement strand
CGTCCTTCACGAAGACGCGTCGGACGCCCGCATGTTCGATCCCGCCCGCGACAAGCCGCTCGCGAAGGCCGATGGCCAAACCGTGATGGCAACATTCGTTGCGAAGTAGCCGTAGGTTGGGTCAAGCGTAGCGCGACCCAACAATTCACGGCACCACCTAGAACGTGTTGGGTCTCACAAGGGGGCTCGACCCAACCTACGCCGCGTCATCCAGATTCGCCCCGTAGGTTGGGTCAAGCGTAGCGCGACCCAACAATTCACGGCACCACCTAGAACGCGTTGGGTCTCACAAGGGGGCTCGACCCAACCTACGGGGCTCACGCGAAATCCCGGCCATCAACGACCCGAAATAGGTCAGCCCGCGATCTTGGAAAAGTCGGCGACGGCTTGCGTTGACGAACGGATCTCCGACAACAGCTTCAGCCGGTTCGCGCGTACGGCTTTGTCGTCGGCGTTCACCGTCACGTCCTCGAAGAACTTGTCGACCGGCGCGCGCAACTCCGAAAGCGCGCGCATTGCGCCGGAGAAATTCTCCACGTCGATGGCCGCCTTCACGTCGAACTTCACCTTGGCGATTGCAGCGTCTAGCGCACGCTCGGCCGGCTCCGACAGCAGCGAGCCGTCGATGTCTCCGGCGTAGGTCGTCTTGTCCTTCTTCTCCTCGATGGCAAGGATGTTCGACGCGCGCTTGACGCCTGCCAGCAGGTTCGCACCGTCGTCCGTCTTGAGGAAATCGCCCAACGCCTCGACACGCTTCACGATCAACGCGAGGTCGTCCTGGCCGCCGAGCGCGAACACGGCGTCGATCAGATCGTGCCGCGCACCCTGATCGCGCAGGTAGACCTTGAGACGGTCGGCGAAGCAGGAGAGGAGGTCATTTACTGACTGGTTTAGCATCTCGATATAGCGATCGGATTGCTCTTTGGCGCCAGCCAACCGCAGTTGCTCTCTCAGAAGATCTGCAGCAGTAACCGCAGTTGCATCATGAGTGATAGTGCGCAGGGTAGTCAGGAGGTCAGGCATCTTTCGGACCACCGATATACCCTGCTGACGCATCAATTCATTGGCCATCTGCATATAGATGGCGTTGCGCAGAGGCAGTCTTAGATCATTCTCAATCAGAATCCGCACCACGCCCAGCGCCGCGCGGCGCAGCTGATAGGGATCGCCGCTTCCGGTCGGCTTCTCGCCGATGGCCCAGAAGCCCACGAGCGTATCGAGCTTGTCCGCCAGCGCCACGGCCACCGACACCGGCTCTTTCGGCACAGTGTCGCCTTGGCCCTTCGGCTTGTAGTGCTCCTCGATCGCGCAGGCGATTTTCGGGTTCAGCCCCTCCGCTTCCGCGTAGTAGCGCCCCATCAAGCCCTGCAGCTCAGGGAACTCGCCCACCATTCCCGACACGAGATCGGCCTTGGCCAGCTCCGCCGCGCGGCGCGCCAGATCGGGTTCCGCATCCACGGCTTTGGCGATCTGACCCGCCAGTTCCTTGATGCGCTCCATCCGGTCCCACTGGGTGCCGAGCTTTTCGTGGAACGTGATCGACCGCAGCTCGAAGTGCATCGGCTCGAGCTTGCGCTTCAGATCCTGCTCCCAGAAAAACTTCGCGTCCGACAGTCGCGCGCGGATCACCTTCTCGTTGCCCGCCACGATCGCCGCGCCGCCGTCCGTCGCAGTCAGGTTCGACACGGCCATGAACTTGTTCGCCAGCTTGCCGGACTTGGCGTCGCGTAGCGAAAAGCACTTCTGGTGCGCCTTCATCGCAGTCATCAGGCACTCGGCCGGAACGTCGAGAAACTCTTTGTCGAACGTTCCAAGCAGCACCACGGGCCACTCGGTCAGCCCGGCATTCTCATGCGTCAGCGCCTCGTCCTCGACGAGTTGAAGCTTCGCGTCCTTCGCCAGCTGCAACGCCTGCGTGGCAATCGCTTCGGCGCGCGCCGGCGCCTGCAGCAGCACTTTGTGCTTCTCCAGATGCTTGGCATAGTCGGCGAAATTCTTGACGGCGAACGGCGCGTTGCCGTGGAAGCGATGGCCGCGCGTCTGGTTTCCGCTCTCGAAACTAAGTCCAGGAACCCGAAATTTTACTACCTTTCCGTCGAGCAAGCAGATTATGGAATGGATCGGACGAACCCAGTGAAACCACGGTTCGCTCGCGAGAATCACTTCTCCCAACTCTGTCGTAATCGCATCGCCCTGCTCGGTAACCAGCGCGCTGTTTACCTGCGAACCCCAGCGCATCGATTTCGGCCACGGGAACTTCGCCAGCACCGCGGGCACAACCTCGGCGACGATTTCAGCGGCAGGGCGCCCAGCACGCGTCGAGCGCGCGACGTAGAACTCACCCTTCTTCTCGTCCTTGACGATCTCGGCCTGATCGAGCGACGACAAACCCGCCGCCTTCAGGAACCCGGCCACCGCCTGCTCCGGCGCGCCGACCTTCGGTCCCTTGCGCTCCTGCGTCACCTCGGGGCTCTCGGCCGGCACATCTTCGATCACGAGCGCCAGCCGCCGCGGCGTGGAGAACGCGTCGGACGCACCTAGCTCCAAGCCCTGCGCGGTCAAAGCCTCGGTCACGAGGCGGCGCAGATCCTCCGCCGCACGGCCCTGCATGCGCGCGGGGATTTCCTCGGAAAACAGCTCGAGCAGCAGCTCAGACATCGATGTAACTCAGCAAGTGTGTCGTTGAACGGCTCACGGCGCCGGAGCCGGAGCGGGCATCTTCTCGGCCGGCGGAACCATCGGCACGGTGTCGGTGCCGCGCACGCCAATCGTCTCCAGCGCGAAGTTCCCTATGTCGGCAATCGCGCCCGTGGACGCGAGGTAGCCGATACCGACCACCACAAGCGCAACATAGAACAGGAAGATCGCCATCGCCCTGCGGAACAGCAGTCCGACGATGAGAAGCGGAATTCCGAGCGTCGCAATGCCGGCGATTGTAGGTTGGTCCATTATCGTCCTCCCTCCGTTTCAAGCCACGCGCCGCAGCAGGCCTTGGCCAGCTCGCGCACGCGCAAAATGTAGCTTTGCCGCTCGGTCACGGAGATCACGCCCCGTGCGTCGAGCAGGTTGAACACGTGTGAAGCCTTGATGCACTGGTCGTAGGCGGGCAGCGCCATCAGG
>JAKAXS010000034.1 GCA_021816505.1 Pseudomonadota bacterium | reverse complement strand
GCCTCGCGCGTCATTTCGATGAGCCCATCGAGGACGCCCTTGTCGGCGAGAATGCGGCTGTCGGCGCTGCCTAGTCCGGATCGGAACGCTCGTGCAAAGAGTTGGGGCGCGGCACGAAAACCCGCCAACCCGAGAGCAGCGCCGGGGCGCACGAGCCAACCGCGCTGCGACAGCTTCAAGAAGAAGCGGCGCTGCAGCAGCGGAAGTTTGGGCTGTCCGGCGGCAGCGTAGTCGGCCACCGGCCCCATCGGACTGACGAGGGCAAGGGATGCAACGCGCGGGCCGAGCCGGCTTGCCAAGGCGGTGGCATAAGGGGCGCCCCCGGACACGCCGAGCAGTGAAAACCGGTCGAGGCCCAGCGCGTCGGCGATGGCGACGTGCATGTCGGTGCGCGATACCAGTGTCGGCTGCGTATCGATCGGCGTCAGGCCGTAGCCGGGTCGGTCGGGCGCGATAAGCTTGAAGCCGAGACGCTGTGCTGCGGCATCGCCCTTGCGATACATCAGCCGCGAGGCCGGCGTGCCGTGAAACGCCAGAACGGGGTGACCGCGCGGATCGCCGTAGGTTGCCAGGCCGATCTTGCGGCCGTCCGGCAGGTGCAGGATCGCGCCGTCGTCACTCAAGATGTGAACTCCACCGCCGCCTCGGGCTTGGCCTTGTGCTCCGGCTCGATGTGAATGGAGACGTCGGTGCCCTCAAGTGCGGCCTCGAGCGAGTCTTCGATGCGATCGCATATTTCGTGGGCTTCCCAGACGCTCATCGCGCCGGGCACGACGAGGTGGAACTCGATGAACGTCATGCGGCCGGCGTGGCGCGCGCGGATGTCGTGCACTTGAAGCGCGCCGTGGCCGCTGTTCTGGATACATTCGCGAATCCGCGCCTCCATCTCGGCGTCCACGGCTTCGTCCATCAAGCCGCCAAGCGATTGCATCACGATTTTGTAGCCGGCCCAGAGAATATTGACCGCCACCACGGTCGCGAGCAGCGGATCGAGAACTGTCAATCCGGTGATCGCCGCCAGGGCCAAACCGGCGATCACGCCGACGGAGGTGAAGACGTCGGTTGCCAGGTGCCAGCCGTCAGCGACGAGTGCCGGCGAACGCCAGGCGCGACCGCGGCGAACGAGGTACGCCGCCCAGACGCCGTTGATGAGAGTAGCGACGCCGTTGATGGCAAGACCAAGGGCCGGCTGCTCGAGCGCGCGCGGTGCGTAGAATGCCTGGTACGCCTCGCGCATGATGACCAACGCCGCGAGAACGACGAGGACGCCTTCGAAAACGGCGGAGAAGTACTCGGCTTTCGCGTGACCGAATGGATGATTGTCGTCGGCCGGCTTGGCGCTGATGCGGATCGCGATAAGGGCGGCGATGGCGGTCAGGATATTGACGATGCTTTCCAACGCGTCCGAGTAAAGCGCGACGGAGCCGGTGAGCCAGTACGCGGCGTATTTCAGGGCCATCACCAGGCAGGCGACGGCAATGCTCAGCCACGCCGTCCGCGCCAGCGCGCGCAGCGGTCCTTCGGTCGAGTCGTTCTTGGAAGGCGTGGCGGTCATAAGAGGTGTGCACCTGTTGATTGCGCCCCTGTTGCCAGAGTTGGCGCCCGCTCGCCACCGCAAAGTGGTTCGCCATAACGAGGTGCACATCGGAACCATTCCAATGTTCTTTTCCACATATTGCGCGTTGTTCCGTCTGCCTATCGCGCTGCGAATCTGATGCTTCAGTACCAGCCGTGAAGGTTCGCCCGGCGGCGGAGCAGAGGAGAGCCAGCGATGGCCAATTTCACCACGCATATCGGCGTCGGCACCGTTGTGGCTGGAGCGCTCGCGACATTGACCCTCGCCGCGGACGTCATCGCGCCGGAGAACCTGATCGCCGTGACGATGGCGGGCGTTCTGGGCTCGGTATTGCCGGACATCGATCTGAAGGAGTCGCGGCCCAGCCGCGCGATGTTCGCCGGGCTCGCGGTATTCTTCTCATTCGCCGTTCTGTTCACGTTCGCGACGACGCGCTCGGTCGCCGAGCTTTGGATCCTGTGGCTCGGCACAATGGCGTTCGTGCGCTACGGTTTGCATACGGCGTTTCACCGGCTGTCGGTCCATCGCGGCATCTGGCATTCGATTCTTGCCGGGTTGTTCTGCGCCATCGCGACGGCAGTGGTGTTCCGCTACGTGCTGGGGCGCCACGACGGTGTGGCCTGGCTTGCGGCCGGCTTCCTCTTCATCGGCTACATGACCCACCTCATCCTGGACGAGATGTATTCCGTCGACGTGATGGACACGCGCATCAAGTCGTCGTTCGGTACGGCCGTGAAACTCTACGATCGCCGCTATCCTGCAGCGACTGCCGGCATGCTCGTCGCAACGATGCTGATGGCGTTTCTGGCTCCGTCCATGCGGCCGTTCGCCGAAGGCATCAGCTCGCGCGACCTGTGGGCCGGACTGAACGACCGGCTGCTGCCCAAAGAGTCGTGGTTCGGCGTCGTGCCGTTGCGCCGTACGGAGATCGCGGGCGAACCGGTGCGCGCCGGCGCGGACGGCTCCATCACGACGGGTTCGGTTTCGCAATCCGCCAAACGCGAAGCACCTGCCGTCGAGCGCTCGTTGCCCGAGTCCGAGCAGGCAGTCCCCGTGACCACGCCGGAGCCGGAGAAGCAAACGGCGCCCTAGTCGGCCAACTGCCTCTCGTTCAGTCCCTTCAGATAGTGCGCCACGAGATCGTCGACGAGATCACGCGCGGACGCTGATGGGACGATCGAAAGCTTTTCGGTGGTCGACAGCGATGTGATGCCGTGAACGCCTGCCCATAGAACGCGCGCCGCACGGCTGCGGGACGCTGGGTCGTGGTTGTACAGTGGCGTCAGCGCGGTCTCGATGCGAGCGAGAAGGCCTTCGAGCTTCACTTGGTACCACGCTGGAACATCCCGGCCTGGCGGCAGATGGTGCTCGAACAGCAGGTTCCACAGCCGCGGATTCTCCTGCGTGAACTGGAGGTAGGCCTGCGCCAGCCTGACGATCGTCTGTGCGGGGTTGCTGGATTGCGGAACCGTGCTGAGCGCGAGATCCAGTCTGTCGAGCAGACGGCCTTCGATCGTCAGCACCAGGTCGTCGAGGTTCTCGAATACGTTGTACAGCGTGCCGGGCGAGTACCCGATACGGCGAGCAATTTCGCGCGCTGACAGACCTGCAAGTCCATTGGCTTCAATCAGTTCAGTCGACGTATCGAGAATAAGCTCACGGAGTTCTTCGGCAGTATGAACGGATCGGCGTCCCATTGTTCGGCGCCCCTTGCATTGTTTTTATATCTTGTTCAGCATAAGGGGTATCAGCGTGCAACGTAAAGCTGCGATGCGGGCGTTTCGCCTATAAAACATTCTTCAAAATGCGAAAAATGCGGAACGAATTTGATCCGTATGCGGTTTTTTAGGAATATTGTATCTGTACGGATTAGCTGCAGGGCGACGCGCAGCTTCTGGATGTCGATCCCGAAACGAATGCGACGCATTCCTGACGCGGCGCCACGGCCGTTTCATAGCTCCACGTCATGTTGCCAATCATTGGATATGAGAAAATCGGCTTGAACTGATAGGTCGCTTTGATCAGCACGAGTCCGAGCGGGCTCGATTTGAGCACATTCTTGACGTCCGCGGTTACGTTCACCGCACCACACGCCGGCTTACTGGTGAGATCCAGCGACTCCGGTGTCGCATACACGCGAACGTCATTCGGCTTCGCGACCGGGTCCGGCATGTGAACCGGCGTGACCTGAATGGACAGTGTCGTGGTGTCGCTCGCGAAGCCTGCCAGCGCGGGCTTGACCAGTTTGTAAATTCCGCGAAGGCATTCGCTTCCCACCGGCTGGGTCGCCGGGCACGTGCCGAGCGTCACCTGCTTCTCGCGCGTGACGAGATCGCCGATCATGTAGGTCGCGCTGAGAAAACGACGGTGCGCCGAATAGGCACGACCGAGTTCGAACACGCCGAACAGGAAAACGATCAGGATCGGCGCGATCAGCGCAAACTCCACGGCGGCCACGCCATCGTTATCGCGACGGAACCTCTGCAGCGCACTCCAAGCAGTCTCGTGCTTATCCTGCATCAGTAGGGCTCACTCTTGAACGCGGCCAATGCCTGAATGAGTTGGGACGATCCGCCGTTGACGTTGCCCAGTCCGATGTAGGGAACAGATGCCAAGAGTTCCCAGGGGTAGCATGCCAGTACGAGCACCACACGTTCGCGGCCGCCCGCGCCTGTCGCGACGCTGTCGCTATCCTGATAATTCGAAGGCACGACGGTGCTATTCGCGTCGGTGCAACTGGGCAGCGACGTGAAGTCCGACCAGGCCGCCTTGTTGCTGATGACGACCGTTAGCTTGTCGCACTTGATCAGGCCGGCACTGCGATCGCAGATCTGTGTCTTCAGCTTGCCGACCGTGAGCTCGCCGCTCGGGGTGGCATGGTTCTGCCCGGTTCTGATCTGCCTGGTCGCGGCGTTCAGCGCCTGATCCAGGATGGTTTCCGTAAAGTAGAATAGCGACACACCGATGATGCCGAACACGAGCGCCAAGAATGGTGTGAACACGAGCGCAAACTCGATTGCAGTCGCACCGTCACGGTTGCGCACATAGCGGCGCAAGGAGACCTTAGATCGACGCACCAGATTTCGGGTATTGCGCATTGGATTAAGACGGGGACATTGCAAGTTCCAGCGCACGATAGCGGACGAGCGTTAAAGAGCCCGTAACTTGCTTCGTCCACGCCTCAGGATAGTGAAGAGTTCTTTTACGGCTTACGGCGCGCCGGAAGGCGGCGGCGCTTCACTGTTCGAGAATCCCGTCTTCGCCGCGGAGTGCTTCTGGATCTGGTCGAAGTAGGCTGGGTCGTCGCCGATCGTCAGGGTCGGCGAGCAATTCGGCGTGCAGCTATAGGACTGGCGGATGCCGGCCTTGTGCAGGTTGACGACGCGCTTCTCGTCGCGCTCGACGATGACGCGCTGGTCCTTGATGATCTTGCGGTCGGCATCGAGCGCGATGATGTTGGTGATGCCGAACGTCTTGCCGGTTACCACCAGCAAGTTCGCGCTCTGCACAGTAACGTCCGCGATGGACGGATTGCCGATGATGACTTCCGAAACCGGGCGCGACAGACGCACCAACTGCGATTGATCGTAGTTGACGATCAGGTCGGCGGCGAAAGCGGGCGCAGCCACGCCGAGTGCGGCCGCCACCAGGATCGTCTGGCACAACTGGCGCAGTGAGGGCTTGCCGGGCATGGGCGGCGGACTCCGATCGAATGTCTACTCCCGCCATTTGCTCATTAACTGGTGAAGGAATCGGAAACGGCCGCTCTGTCCCGGGGCATTTCTCGTTTCGGACGACCCAGCGCCGGGCTTACCGAACCGCAAATCCGCAGTCTACGCGCACGGAGCGCGCGGTTTGCACATCGATCAGAACCCATCCGATAGGATTTAAACTGGATCTTTTCTGAGCATTCTCAATTATTAATCGATAAAATGCATATGATCTCAAGCAACTATTCGTGTGCATCCTCTCACGCTATAATTTTACATCGTATAGTTCTATTTTATATTTCATGTATACATGAGTATCACTTCCGTCTCTCACGGTTAACGAGAGAACGAGGAATTTTTCCGATGATTTACTAGCGTTTAACCCGTTAGCGCTATCGTCCAAACAGTTCAGCGCAAGGCCGAGTCGGTGCAGCGATGGGCTGGATCACAGGCATTCAACTGTCACGACTTGTAGGAGTAATCACATGACCAACCTTCTTTCGCGTTTTGCCAAAGACGAGTCGGGCGCCACGGCCATCGAATACGGCCTGATCGCCGGCCTCATCAGCGTCGCCATCATCGGCGTGCTCGGCACCGTCGGCACGAACCTCACCAGCAAGTTCCAGGCAGTTGCCGACGCGCTCGGTGGCGGCGCCGCAGGTTCCGGATCGTAATAGCTTTGGGAGCCGGGCAATCCGGCTCCCAAATGCCACCTCTAGGTGCACAATGAAGCTGCTTCGGCTTTTCATAGCGGATCAAAAGGGCGCAACTGCAATCGAATATGGGCTGATCGCCACTCTTGTTTCGATCATCATTTTTGGTGCGTTGGGTGCATCCGGTTTAAACCTTAGCGGCTACTACGAGTACGTTGGCGGTGAGATCATCGCGGCTTTCGGTCCATCGGAACAATAGAGAGCTCGCAATGAATTCAAGCCTGCTGCTCATCTTCCCCGCAGCCATGGCTTTTGCTGGCGCGATGGACTTGCTCACGATGACGATCCCAAATCGGATCTCCATCGTCATGTGCGTTTCATTCCTTATCACCGCTGCCTTCTTTGGTATCCCAGCGGATGTCATTGCATGGCACGTAGCCGCCGGCGCTTTGATGCTTGGCATTGGCATCGGCATGTTCGCCATGGGCTGGGTTGGCGGCGGCGACGCCAAGCTTCTCGCCGCAGGCGCCTTGTGGCTCGGCTTCGAACAACTGCCGGCATTCCTTCTCATCACCGGTGTCGTCGGCTCCTTCTTGATGCTCGCCATCGTTTGCTTCCGCGCATACCCGGCGGCGGCTCTGCCCATTCCCGAATGGGCCCTGCGTCTCCATCGCTCGCATGTCGGCCTGCCCTACGGCATCGCAATCGGTGCTGCGGGCCTGCTCGTTTTCCCCTACTCGCCGCTGTTTCGCGCGCTGTCCTGATTCGTTCTCCAGTAAACTCTGGATAAGCGGTGCATGGCCGTCCGTTTCGGAACGCCAATTAAAGAATCATAGATATTTGTGGCCCACTGTCTGGTGAGTCTCTGCGCGTGGTGTGCAGCGGAATCTCAGACGACGGACGGGTCATGAAAAAGGGTCAGATCATTGGCATCGCGATCGCTGGCTTCGCCGGCCTTGGCGCCTTTTTGCTGATGCAGGGCATCGTGAACCAGCCGGTGCAGCAGAACACCGTTGAGGTGAAGGTCGATTCCACGGAAGTGCTCGTCGCGGCTTCGCCGATCGATCTTGGAGCGACCGCCAACGAGACCCTGTTCCGCTGGCAAGCCTGGCCGAAAGAGGCCGTATCTCCGACATTCATCACGCGGGATGCCACGCCTGAGACGCTGGCGAACCTGAACGGTTCCGTCGTGCGTTCTCCTCTCCTTCCGGGTGAACCGATCACGACCGAAAAGCTGATCAAGCCTGGCCAGGGTGGCGTCCTCGCGGCGATCCTGCCATCGGGCATGCGCGCGATTTCCACCAAGATCACGGAAGCCACGGCAGCCGGCCGATTGATCCTGCCCAACGACCACGTCGACGTCATACTCATTCGCCGTCTTCGCGGCCGCAACGGACAGGAGGATGTCGTCAGCGACATCCTGTTCCGCAACGTGCGCGTGCTCGCGATCGGCCAGCAGTTGCAGAACAAGGAAGGCGACAAAGCAGCCCAGGCGGCCGCAGGCGACACGGCGACATTGGAGCTGACGCCGCGGCAGACCGAGACATTGGCGCAGGCCAACTCGACCGGAGAAATTTCATTGGCGCTGCGGTCCATCGCAGACATTCCCAAGAAGGAAGCCTCGACCGAGGCCGAACTCGGCAAAAAGGATCGTGGAAGCGCCATTCGTATTTTGCGTTACGGCAATCGTTCGCAGGCAAGCAGCGTGAACTGACTGCGAAGTTCAGAAATTGGTGTTGTAAGGCGATAGTTATGAAGACGGTGGTGGGGACGTTTCTTGCTTTCGCGTTGTCGATAGCGGCATTGCCGTCGGCAGTGCTGGCACAGGATTCCCTTTTGACGGCCCGGCAAATCGAACAGAGCGGGTCGGTTCTGCGCATCAACAGCCGCAGCGAGGCGCGCACGCGCAAGCTGGCACTCGGCACCGGCAAGTCCATGATGATCGAGTTCGGCTACGAACTGCGCGACGTGCTCGTCGCTGATCCGGACCGTGTGGACGCCGTCGTGCAGACCTCGAACCGCGTATTCCTCATCGCCAAGAAGGCAGGCCAAACGAACGCATTCTTCTTCGATGCCAACGGCGACCGCGTCCTGACGCTTGAAATATCGGTCGGCGCGGACCTCGCCGGGATCGACGATCTGTTGAACAGACTGATCCCTGGCTCGCGCATCAAGACCGAGATTGCGGGCACCGCAATCGTGCTGACCGGATCGGTGCGCTCACCGGCGGACTCCAACCGGGCTGCCACAATCGCCGCGAAGTTCGCATCGACCACCGCAAGTTTCACAAGCGACAGCAGAGCGCCCGGCGGCTCAACTGCCGGGCCTGAGCAAAGAGCTGCAGGATCGGGTGATTCAGCCGGCAGCGACAGCAGTGTTATCAACCTGCTGTCCGTCGAGGCTGAAGAGCAGGTCATGCTCCGCGTCGTCGTCGCCGAAGTTCAGCGCAACATGCTGAAGCAGTTCGGCGTCAACCTGGGCGCGGTGATCAACGCCGGTAACTTTTCGACGGCGATCCTCTCGGCAAACGGTCTACCTCTGACGGGCAATACGCTCGGCAACTTGCCGGTTCCGGGTGTCGTGCCGGCGACAGGCAGTCTCGTGAACACGCTGGACGTCATCCCCGGCAGCAGCGCTGTCGGCACCTCCGGTCTCGCCGGCAAATGGACCGGCAGCAACGACCAGATCACGACAGCCATTCGCGCCATGGAGCGCGACGGTCTCGTCAAGACGCTGGCGGAACCCAACCTGACCGCGATCTCGGGCGAGCCTGCGAAGTTCCTCGCAGGCGGCGAAATTCCGTTCGTCACCGGCATCGACACGACGACCGGCACGCGCACCGTGGAATACAAGGAGTTCGGTGTGCAGCTCTCGTTCACGCCAGTCGTTCTTTCGGAAGGTCGCATCAGTCTCAAGATCGACACCGCCGTCAGCGAGATCGCGGAAATCGTCGGCGGGGCGCCCGCACTCAACAAGCGGCAAGCCCGCACGACCGTCGAACTGCCGTCCGGCGGGTCGCTCGCGCTCGCAGGACTCATCTCGGAAGACACGCGCCAGAACATGGACGGGTATCCCGGCGTGAAGGATCTGCCGATCCTGGGCACACTGTTTCGCAGCCGCGACTTCGTGAAGAAGGAGACGGAACTCGTCGTTATCGTCACGCCCTACACGGTGCGCCCGGTGCAGCGCAAGGAGCTGTCGCGGCCGCTGGACGGCCTCGGCGACGCTGCCGATCGCGAGGCCAACTTCCTCGGCCACGTCAACAAGATCTACGGCCGTGGTTCCGCGATGCCCACCGGCGATCTGAAGGGCGACTACGGATACATCGTCGAGTGAATGAGCCGCGCTGCTGGAGAATGATGATGAACCTCGAAAACAGCACGACCGGCTCGCACGCCAAGCGCCTTGGGCGCCTTGCGTGTGTGGCGTTCTTCGCCGCCGTAGCCGTCACCGCTGCGGGCTGCCGTCCCGACCAGGATCCGACGCGCGTTGCCAGCTGGTCGATGATCGATCCGGCGCAGCGTCATGCCATCGGCGTGTCCCGCGAGCCGGAACTGCTGAACGTAAAGGTCGCGCGCGGCTCGCGCGGGCTGAGCCCCTCGCAACGCGCGGAAGTCGTGGAATTTGCTGCGCGCGCGCGTGCGGCCGATGCCGGAAATACAAAGCTCGTGGTCGCTGCGCCCGCCGGTTCGCACAACGAAGTCGAGTCCGCGCACGCGGTCGACGAGATCCGTCATCTGCTGAGCGAGGGCGGGATACCCGCTACGTCGGTTGGGCTCGAGGCCTACAAGGCCCACGGCGACCGCGCCCCCCCGGTGCGGCTGGCGTACTTCCGCTACGTAGCTCACGCGCCGGAGTGCGGGCATTGGCCGACGAACCTTGCGCGGGAATCGCAGAACGTCCCGTACGCCAACTTCGGCTGCGCGACGCAGCGCAACTTTGCCAACCAGGTCGCCAATCCCGCTGACCTCGTCGAGCCGCGTACGGAGACCGATCGGTCGTCGGAGCGGCGCGACACGACGTGGGGCAAATACGTGAAGGGCCAACCCACCGGAGCCGAGCGCGGTCCCGACGAAAAGGGTTCGGCCGACATATCGGACAATTAGGGAATTGGCGTAATGAGCAACACTGCCCTTTCCTCAACCCTGGCCTCCGCACTGGCGGGCGACATCGAAGATGCGGCGGACATGGCGTTCACGGACGCGACCTCTCCGGTGCAGGCGAACGCGCGTCCGGTGCCGCGCATTTCCATTCAGGCCTTTTGCGAGACGGCGGACGTTGCCGGCGCCGCGCAGGTGGCCGCAGACGATCGTCGCTTGGCCAAGGCGCACGTCGCCATCAACATGGGCGGCTGCGACGCGGCGGGGCATCACTTCGCCTCGAACCCCACGCCCAATCTCATCATCCTGGAAAGCCTTGCCAAACGGGCGGAGCTCCTTGCCGAGTTGGACCGCCTGGCAGAGCACTGCGATGCCGGCACGAAAGTGATCATTGTCGGCCACTTGAACGACGTGACGCTCTACCGCGATCTTCTGAAGCGCGGCGTGAGCGAATACTTGGTCGCGCCGGTCACGGCCGGGCAGTTGATGGAGAGCATCTCCAATCTCTACAACAACCCCGAGACCGACCCCGTCGGCCACGTGCACGCCTACATCGGTGCCAAGGGCGGCTGCGGCTCGTCCACGATCTGTCACAACGCCGCTTGGATGATGTCCGAGGCGTTGAAGTCCAACGTCGTCGTCGCGGACATGGACCTCGCGTTCGGCACCACTGGCCTCGATTTCAATCAGGACCCGATGCAAGGCATCGGCGATGCGCTGGCGACGCCGGAGCGCCTGGACGAGGTGCTGCTGGACCGCCTTTTGACCAAATGCTCCGAGCATCTGTCGATCTTCGCCGCGCCCGTAACGCTGGAGCGCAGCTACGACATCACGCCGGAGTCGTGCGAGTCCGTGCTCGACGTCGTGCGCCAGAACGTTCCCTTCGTTGCAATCGACCTGCCGCACACCTGGATGGCCTGGACCAAGACCGTGCTGCTGCGCGCCGACGAGGTGATCATCACGGCGGCGCCCGATCTCGCCAATCTGCGCAATGCGAAGAACATCGTCGATCTGCTGCGCCAGACGCGCCGCAACGACAGCCTGCCGCATCTCGTGTTGAACACCGTCGGCATGCCCAAGCGGCCGGAGATTGCCGTCAAGGAATTCGAAGCGGCTCTCGATCTCAAGGCCGCAGCGGTCATCGAGTTCGACATCGAGACGTTCGGACAGGCGGCCAACAACGGACAGATGATCGTCGAGACGAACGCCAAGGCGAAGTCGGTCCCGGCGTTGCGTCAGTTGGCGTTGGCATTGGCGCACCGCGAGGAGCGCATAGAGAAGAAGCCGGGGCTGCTCGAGCGGCTCAAGCTGAAGCGTTAGGAGTGGAAGCAAGATGTTCGGGAGGCGTTCAAGTGGCGATGTGAAGGGTCGGCCAGCCGCAGCGGCTGCCGCCATGCCCCCGCCGTCGTCGACAGCTCCGGAACCAAGGGCTGCGGCGCGACCGGCGGCGGCACCCGCGCGCGCGCCTGAGCCCGCACGCCGGCACTCCGAGGAATACTACGACGTCAAAACGACGGTTTTCAACGCCCTGATCGATACGATCGACCTCACGCAGCTCGCGAAGCTCGATGGCCAGGCCGCGCGCGAAGAAATTCGCGACATCGTCGGCGAGATCATTCAGGTCAAGAACGTCGTCATGTCGATTTCCGAGCAGGAGGAGCTGCTCGAAGACATCTGCAACGACGTTCTGGGCTACGGGCCGCTGGAGCCCCTGCTGGCGCGCGACGACATCGCCGACATCATGGTCAACGGCGCGTCCACGACCTACATCGAAGTCGCCGGAAAGATGCAGCAGACCGGCGTACACTTCGCCGACAATCAGCAGCTGATGAACATCTGCCAGCGCATCGTCAGCCAGGTCGGCCGCCGCGTCGACGAAGCCAGCCCGATTTGCGACGCGCGCTTGCCGGACGGCTCGCGCGTCAACGTCATCGCGCCGCCGCTGGCGCTGGACGGCCCCGCGCTCACGATTCGTAAGTTCAAGAAGGACCGTCTGACGCTCGATCAGCTTCAGCGCTATGGCTCGATCACCGCTCAGGCGAAGACGATCCTGGAGATCATCGGCCGCGTGCGCTGCAACGTCCTGATCTCCGGCGGTACGGGCTCGGGCAAGACGACGCTTCTCAACTGCCTTACCGGCTGCATCGATCACGACGAGCGCATCATCACCTGCGAGGACTCGGCCGAACTTCAGTTGCAGCAGCCGCATGTGGTGAGACTTGAATCGCGCCCGCCCAACCTCGAAGGCGAGGGCGAGATCACCATGCGCGATCTCGTCAAGAACTGCCTGCGCATGCGGCCTGAACGCATCATCGTCGGCGAAGTCCGTGGACCGGAAGCGTTCGACCTGCTTCAGGCGATGAATACGGGCCACGACGGCTCGATGGGCACGCTGCACGCCAACAGCCCGCGCGAAGCCATCAGCCGTCTCGAGTCGATGATCATGATGGGCGGCTACAATCTGCCGATCCGTACGATCCGCGAGATGGTGTCCGGCTCGATCGACATCATCATCCAGGCCTCGCGCATGCGCGACGGCTCGCGCCGCGTCACGCACATTACCGAAGTGCTCGGCATGGAAGGCGACACGGTCACGCTGCAGAACCTCATCGTGTATGAAATCACCGGCGACGACGCCAACGGGCGCATCCTCGGCCGGCACCGCTCCACCGGCATCGCGCGTCCGGCGTTCTACGAGCGGGCGGAGTACTACAAGGAGCAGCACCGCTTGACGGAAGCGCTCGCCGCCGCCGAGGTCACGGACTCCACCGGCAACCCGCTGGGTGATGTGTGATGACACCCGAGTCCAGATC
>JAKAXS010000485.1 GCA_021816505.1 Pseudomonadota bacterium | reverse complement strand
GCTAGCGGGTCTGTGAGCGACAAGACTGAAGGCATGACCCGTGCCGACGACCAGCCGGCAACGACCGGTGCTTCGGAAGGCACGGCCGGTACAGCGGACAAGGCGCCGCCTGCTCCGACGCCCCCCGCCAACCAGTAAGCTCTTTAAGCTACCACTGTTTAAGGTGGAGCACCCGACAGGTGCTCCACCTTTTTTGTGCGCGAGGCTTTGCTAAAAGCGGATAGCGTGACTACGTGTTGGCCGCCCGGCACGTGGGTCGAAGACTTCAGGAGGGAGAGACCTTGAAACGATTGATGTTGAGCTTGATGCTTTTGATCGCTGGCGTTGGGATGGCGCACGCCGAGGATCCCGACTTGATTTTCAAGAAGGCGACGGTTTGGAAGTTCCTGTCTCCCGACGACAAGTTGGGCACCTACGCCATCGATGACCCGGATGTCGAAGGCGTGACCTGCTACTTCACCGTTCCCGAAAAAGGTGGCTGGAAAGGCTGGCTGGGACTGGCCGACGAGCTGCCCAAAGCGTCGCTGTCATGCCAGCAGGTAGCGCCGATCAAGTTCAAACGCAAGCTGGCCCAAGGCGAGGAAGCGTTCAGCCAGCGCCGTTCGCTGATCTTCAAGCGCATGCAAATCGTGCGCGGATGCGACTCCAAGCGCAACGTTCTCGTCTACCTCGTCTACACCGATCGCATCATCGAGGGCAGCCCCGAGAACTCAACAGCCAGCGTACCGATCACGCCGTTCGGCTCGACCGAACCGCCGGTGAAATGCGCGGAGTGGATTTCCGAGTAACCAACTGAACGGAACGCAACATGCGAGGTGGCGTTACTCCTGGCGTAAATTTGAAGCCAAAAATCATGTATGAGGAGACACACCCATGAACCGTTCAATCCTGCTTGCCGCGGCCTTAGCGCTGACGCCGGCCGTCGCGCTCGCTCAAGCTGAACAGAAAGACCCGGGCAGCCTTTCCAACAAGGCGATGAAGGACAATCCTGGCGCAACCGGCGCTGGTTCGACTGCAGCACCGACGGCGAAGCCGGGTTCGGGCGATCTGCCGGCCAAGGTGACGAAGGACAACCCGGGCACCGACGGCGGCTCGACCGGTGAGCCGACGGCGCAGCCCAAGACGAACGATCTGCCGGCCGCGCAGAAGGACGACATGGGCAAGTAATTCAGCCCGTCCGCTATCAAGCCGGTCCATCTCTTCCAGGTGGGCCGGCTTTTTCTATGGAAACGCCGAGGCTAACGGCGGTGCGGCGGCCGGTTTCGGCGGCAACAACTGCGACTGCGGATTGCGCTTGGCGTGGGCTGCGAGGTCGTTGAGCAAGACGTCTGCCAGCGGTGCGGCGACCTGCGCGGCATGCAGGCTGGTCGCCCAGGGTTCCTTCGCCGAGCCGGTGCCGACGAGCACGACATAGGAGTAGGCGGCGCCGTTGGCGAACTGCAGGCCGCCCGTCAGCCACACATCGACGGTCGCGTTGGGATCTTCAGTCACTTGCGTGCCTGTCTTGGCGAAGTGCAGACGCAGGTCTCCGCGGCGGGCCGCGCACCATTTCGATAGCACCTTCAAGGTGCCCTGCGGTTTGCCGTTGGCTTCGTAGCAAAGCGGGGCCTGCAGCAGCGTGCGCAGCAACGGCACGGCGGATCGCTTGATGATGGATGACGGGATGATGCGCTGCGAGGCCGTCTCCTTGGCGGCCGCTTCGGCATCGCTGCTGGTGAAATCATAGCGCTTGACCAGCGTCGGCGGACGGATGGGCGTCGCGTTGCGACCGAGCATTGCGGACAATACGGTGGCCGACATGTGGTGCACGCGGCGGGGCGAGCCCGCGATCTGGCCGAGCACCGCGGCAGTGGATGGCGGCACGTCTTCTCCCGCGGCGGAGCGCGGCGGCATGGTGAAACCGAAGCGGTCGATGATGGCGCGCACGCGCTGCTGGCCGGCCAGCGCCGTACGGTTGATGAGCGGCTCGTTCAGCGAGCAGGCGAACGACACGATAGCGCGCCGGCCGTGACGCGCGTCGCCCTTGGCACACGTTTCAAGCCCGCTCGCCGGCGCCTTGGTATCGAAATAGAGCGATTGAGGTCCGTCGCGGCCGGAGTTTGCGATGGCGATGGCGGCGACGATCTTGCCCGTGGAGGCGATCATACGACCCTCGCGCGCACGGTCGTAGAGCCCCGTCGAAGCGTCGCGCGCGGGGGCCGATCCGAAGTAGGGCGCCATTTCACCGGCTTCGTAGTAGCGCACGATCTCGCCACGCGCGTCGGCAGCGACGACGACGACGTTGGGCAGCTTGCGCTCGGCCGTCGCCTTTACGGGGTCCAGCGTGTAGCCGGCGCCGATGCGGTTCGCCACGGCCGCGTCGATTTTCGCCAGCTCGTTGCCGACCGCCGTGCCGAACGCGAGGTTCTCCGCGACATCGAGCGTGGACGTGACGCCGCGCACTTCGCGACGCCAGTTGAAGCCGTATGTCTGCTTCATCTCCTCGCGAATGCCGAAGCGCGCCGACGGCATCAATGCGTTGGCGCGGATGACGGGATTGGCCTGCGCGCGCCACGCAAGTGCCGGTGCGTAGTGATCGAGCGCTTCCTGCAGCTTCGGCTTCACGCGTGGATCGGGCGGCCCGCCGGCCAGCGCGACCAGCTCGAAGGCGACGTCTTTCTGCGCCGCCGGATCGGTGATGAGCTTTTCGGCGCAGGTGCGCGCGCGCACTTCGATGATGTAGCGCCAGCGATCGAGCCGCACGGCGTTGAGCTTTTCATTTCCGGAGAGAAGAATGATCGGCTTGTTGACGGCGGAGGCGAGCACGTACTGCTCTGCCACGGTCAGGTCCTTCGCCTCCTTGCCGAAGACGATGCGGCTTGTCACCTCCACGCCGTGCAGCGGAGAGCCGCCGGTGCGCTGCGCCAGCCAGATATGGTTCGCCGCCCACTGCTTCAACGGCGTGCTGTCGCCGCCCTTGGTCAGCTCGCGATAGATCACGGGCGCCAACCACCACTCGGAGAACTTGCGCGTGAGCTTGGTGAAGCCGCCTTCGCCCGCGTGCGGCGGCGTCTTGTAGATGCCGAGACAGAATTGAATCGGCAGCGTGGATCCGCCGACGCCGAGTCGGTGGCGGCGCAGTGCGATCGAGCGTTCC
>JAKAXS010000484.1 GCA_021816505.1 Pseudomonadota bacterium | reverse complement strand
GATCTTTCATCACCGCCATCCTGCACGAGCGGATCGTGTCGTCGCTGATGACGAATCCCGGGCTGAACGGCCTGATCATCGGTGTGCTGTTCCTCGGCATCCTCTACGCATTCCGCCAGGTCATCCGCCTTTATCCCGAAATTCGCTGGGTCAACGCCTACCGAATTTCAGATCCCGGGCTGGCGATCTCGCATCGCCCCATCCTGCTGGCGCCGATGGCGACCATGCTGCGCGACCGCACCGGCACGCTGTCTCTCTCCACCGCTTCGATGCGCTCGATCATGGACAGCATCAGCTCGCGTCTCGACGAGGCGCGCGAAACCGGCGGCTACCTCGTCCGTCTGCTCATTTTCCTCGGCCTGCTGGGCACGTTCTGGGGCTTGCTCGAAACGATTACCGCGGTCGGCGGCGCCATCGGCTCGTTGAACGCGGGCGGCGATTCCAGTGTCGGGACGTTCGAGGATCTGAAGGCCGGGCTCGAAGCGCCGCTGAAGGGCATGGGTACGGCGTTCTCGGCCTCGCTGCTCGGCCTGTCGGGCTCGCTCGTGCTGGGCTTCCTGGAGCTGCAGGCGAACCATGCCCACAATCGCTTTTACAACGAGCTGGAAGAATGGCTCTCCGGCATTACCGAACTGACGCCGGGCATGGTCAGCGCCACCGATCAGGCCAGCCGTCAGCTGACGTCCGCCGTGTTCGAGATGCAGCGGGCGGTGGAAGAGCTGTCGAACAAGATCGGCAGCACCAGCCCGTCGCTCGGCGGACCCAATAGCGAAGCCGCCGTCAAGGATCTGGCACTCGGCGTCAATCAACTCGTGACGCAGATGCGCGCCGAACAGAAGGTCGTGCGGGAATGGGTGGACGAGCAGTCCGCGCAGCAGGCCGAGGTGTCGAGCGCGCTGCGCGATCTGACCGATAAATTCCGGAAGGCGAAGTAGCCGATGGCGCGCGGTGGTCGATATCGCCGGGGAGAAGACGTGGCCTGGCCGGCCTACGTCGACGTTCTGTCGACGCTGCTGCTCGTCGTCACCTTCCTGATGTCGATCTTCATGACCGCGCAGTACTACTCGGGCCTCGAAGTCAGCGGCAAGGACACGGCGCTGCAACGTCTCAACCGGCAGATCGCCGAACTCACCAACCTGCTGTCGCTGGAAAAGGGCCGGACGAAAACCGGCGAAGACGATCTGGCGACGGTTCAGGCCTCTCTCAATGCCCTGAAGGAAGAAAACACCAAGCTGCAGGGTCTAGCCGTCACCTCGGATGAGAAAGCCAAGGCCGCTGAATCCGGCCTCGGCGGCTTGAGCAAGGATCTCGACGCGCAGAAAGCCATCTCCAACGAAGCGTTGGCGAAGGTCGATCTTCTCAACCAGCAGATGCTTGCCTTGCGCAAGCAGGTGGCGGCACTCAACGAAGCGCTCGGCGCATCTGAAAAGAAGGACAGCGAAAGCCAGGATCGCATCAAGGATCTGGGCAACCGCCTCAACGCCGCCCTCGCGCGGCAGGTGCAGGAACTGCAGCGCTATCGCTCCGACTTCTTCGGCCGCCTGCGCGATCTCTTGAAGGACCGGCAGGACATCCGCGTCGTCGGCGACCGCTTCGTGTTCCAGTCCGAGGTTCTGTTCCCGTCCGGCAGTGCGGAGATGACGCCGGAAGGCCTCGGCACGCTCGATCAGCTGGCGACGGCCGTCAACGAACTGACGTCGAAGATCCCCGCGGAGATCGACTGGGCATTCCAGGTCGATGGCCACACCGACAACCGCCCCATCGCGTCATCCAGCTTCCCGTCGAACTGGGAACTGTCGACCGCGCGCGCCGTCTCGGTCGTCAAGTATCTGGCCTCGAAGGGCGTGCCCGCCGACCGCCTCGTCGCGGCCGGCCACGGCGAATTCCAGCCGCTCGAAAGCGGCCAGGACGAGGAAAGCCTGCGCAAGAACCGCCGCATCGAATTGAAGCTGACGAATAAGTAGCCGGCTACTTCTGCCGCAGCAGATCCAGATACTTGAAGTGCTTCTCTTCGGTCGTCACCGTGCAGGTGCGGTCGTCGTCCGGCTCGCGGCAGGTGATGTCCATCCCGCCGGGCCATGCCGATGCGTTGTTGCAATCCGCGTGAAACAGAAGTGGCGTGCCGCCGGGATTGACCCGCGTCAGCTCGCGCATGCCGCATGACGTCTTCAGGTAGATGAAGCGCGCGATCTCGTAGTCCTTGATTTCCGGATTGCGTGGCTTGGCGCCTGCCGAGGCCGCGTCGCCAACGGGAAATGCCGCCACGGCAACGGCCGCGACGGCACCTCGTGCAGAATTCAGACGCACGCGACGGCTCGCCCGCATCAATCCGGCTGCGCGTCCACGTAGCTCTTGATCGCCCAAACTGCTTCCTGGCTCAGAAGACCTTCGAAGGGCGGCATCTTAACCGCGTCGCCGCGCATCGCGCCACCCCGCACGCGGGCGACGAACCAGCTGTCGCCCTCGGCGTTCGGCTCCACCGCGCGCAGATCGGGCGCCATGCCACCCGACTTGACGTCAAGGCCGTGACACCGCGCGCAGTTCGAGTTGTAGCCCCGCGCGCCGATCTCGATGGCTTTCGCATCCCCGCGGTAGGGATTCTCCGGCACCCAATCCTCGCCCAGCGGCTTCAACCCGGTCGTATCGACCGGTTGCGGCGCGCCGTCGCCATGGGCCAGAACCTGCGCCGCGCCGATCCCGATCAGCACCGCACTCACCGCCATTGCCATCCAAGTCTTCACCAAGCTCACTCCTCGAAATGTCCCAACACGTTTCGTTGTCGCCAGCGCTATTTCGGATCGAGCCAGACGCGCCAGGTCTCGGATCCGCTGATCGTCAGGAAGTAGGTGCCCGGCTGCTCGATCACGTAGCGTTCCTGCCCGCCACCGCCGATGTGTAGATTTTGCAGCACGTCTCCCGCATCGTTCTTCAGGTACATCACGAAGATCGGCCCGTCGGACTCGTAGCGCAGCACATGCGGCGCGGTGATCGTGAAGCGGTCCGTCGTCGCCGTCAGACGCCCCGAAAAAAGCGGCATCGACGACTTCACGGCGATCGCGTCGTAGCACTTCAGTCGCTCGCCTTCCGTCTGAAGCAGCCGGCATTGGCGGAGCGCTGCAGCCATCTCCTCATTGCCGTTGCCGACGG
>JAKAXS010000483.1 GCA_021816505.1 Pseudomonadota bacterium | reverse complement strand
TCCGATCTTTCCTTCTTCGACTGCTTGTCGAACCTGGCGACCTTGAACGACTTGTCCTTCTTGTGCGGCTTCTCGTCGAAGCTGACGAACTTGGCCGAGCTGACCGTCTTCTTCGGCGTCTTCATCTGCTTGACCGGCTTCACTTCGAAGCCCTGGTCGGAAGCGAAAGCCGGCGCCGAGACCGAAGCCATCGCGCCGAAGGCGATCGTGCCGGCGACGAATGCGGCCGAAGCGGTCTTCAGGAAAGTCATTGTAGGTCCCCTGGTGTTGAGCAACCGGCCCCATCGGCCGGCGATGACGCTGATGTAGGCGACCACCCGGACTGCCGAAGTGCCAAGGGGAACATGGCGGAGAATTTCGGCGGTCGCGGATGCTGGCGTTCCGAGAGGCTGCCGCTTCTCCCTCTCCCCGCGCGCGGGGCGAGGGCCGGGGTGAGGGGGAGGTTCGGGGTGCGACGCCGACTAGGCGCCGAAGGGCCGCGAAGCAAAAGCCGATATTGAACCCAACATATTTGTTGTGTAGGCTGGGGCATGATGATTCGTAATCTTATCGCTTCGGACAGGCAGGCGCGGGATGCCGCTTCAACGCTTGAGGAAATCGACACGGCGTTGTCATCCGAGCAAGCGCTGGCCGCCATCGTGCGAGGCCTTCCGGCGGATGTCATTGAGGGCGTTAGGAAGTCGCTTTCAACTGAGCGTCGAGAGCTGAAGGATTTGCTAGACGCTTACGAGCAGTCCCGGAACGGCAAGCATGACGCATTCCGGCTAAAAGCCGGTAACGACCTCGGTGCAGGGCTGATAGTAGCGCGCATAGCGCGAGGGTTGTCGCAAAAGGACCTTGCGAGGAAACTTGGCCTGCACGAGCAGGCGATACAGCGCTATGAGGCTGAGAAGTACCGGTCGATAAGTCTTGCCAACTTTCTGAAGTTCGCAAGCGTGCTCGGCGTAGAGTGGCACATCACGCACGCCACCAAGACACGCGACGGATGGAATCTTGCAAGCGAGTTTGCTCCTGCAGATGCCCGCAAACTCCTGAAGCATGCCCGCGACCATGGATGGCTAGACCGGGATGCAGTCTCAGACGAAGACGGGCTAAGCCAGATCAAGCGCCACCTCGCCGATCACATTGTGAGATATGGGACGCCTTCTCTCCTGCGCACCGGGTTGAATGTCGTCGACCATTCGGACGATTGGGCATTGCTGTGCTGGAAAGCGCAGGTCACGCGCCGCGCGGAAACCATCGTGGCGGCCGGGATTCCAGACTATCGACCGCTCGATGTAAGTTGGCTTCTCGATCTTGTCCGTCTAAGCGCCCGCGACGACGGCCCGGCAAGAGCTCAGGAAATGCTTCTGCAGCATGGTATCGTGCTCGTGGTCGAACCAGGCATTCCGGGCACGAAAGTCGATGGCGCCGCGTTCCTTGCCGGCGACGTGCCTGTGGTGGCGCTGACCCTGCTGCGCGATCGCATTGACAATTTCTGGTTCACTCTAATGCACGAGGTCGCCCACGTAATCCTGCACTACCGAACCGGTCTTGCGACCGGGTTTTTTGATGACGTGGAGCATGCGGCCGTGGATGAGCTTGAGGACGAGGCGAACGCTTTTGCCGAGAATCTACTTGTCCCGAGCGAATCTTGGCGGCGTTCGCCCGCCCGTATCGCCAAGTCGGCGCAACCCGTGGAAGCCTTTGCGCGCCAACTTGGCATCCACTCAGCCATCGTGTTCGGTCGGATTCGCATGGAAAGGAACGACTACACGCTATTTGCAAACAGGATTGGCCAAGGAGCGGTTAAGAAGCATTTCCTGGTCGGACAGACGAAGGCGAACTCATGAAACAGTTTTCCAAGCCTCTTTACGTGCCATCACTTCGCTTAAAGGCGGGTGAGATGCAGGGTCTCAACGCGTTGGCCCGGGACATTGCCGATCGCGTTTTGCCTCATATGATCGCAGTTCCGCGCAAAGAGCGCGACGATGACAGGCAAGAGACTTTCGTGATCGACGAGGACGCCGTGCCTGTTGACGGTGTGACGCTGGCGCGTTCCTGGTTCGGACGTCGCGCGCTGCTCAATCCCGAGCATCTCTTCGCCGACTTCAAGGAAGAGCGCTGTGGGCTCTGGTTGCCAAAAATGTATGAGAGCACCCGCAAGGCGGGGTTGACCGTGACGCCGGTCGCGTCACTCCACGACCTTGCCGGTGTGCGGCAGCAAGCCTTCAAGGATGCGATCAGCCACGACGACGAGATCGTGATCACACTGCGGGTTCCAAATGCTGTCGTCGACGAACCGGACATCAAGGATCGCTTGCTGCGCAGCCTTGAAGATGTTGGCGTTGACTGCGCGCGTTGCCTCGTGCTGCTTGATTTTACCGACGCTGATTTCTCACAGAGCGAAATCGTCTCGGGCGTAATCGAAAACGCGTATGAACGCATGGAGATGGCGGGGAGGTGGTATGCCATCGCCTTTGAGGGAACAAGCTACCCAGTAAAGAACCGCGCTCCTCACGGCGGCGAAATCCTCGAACCGCGCAATGAATGGAAAGCATGGCGCTTGGCCATGCACTACGAAGAAAACACACCGGAGCACATTGTGTTCGGCGATTACGCGGCAGACTGCGCACGAATGCTGTTTGGCAAGATGGGCGCGGCAGCCATTCGCCACCACCGCTACACGACTGATCAAGACACCTGGTACAATGTGCGCGGCACAGAGATGGGCAGCATACAGCCAGTGATGCGTGACGTGTGCCGCCGCATTGCTAATAGCGCCTATTACGCTGGGCGGGGCTTTTCATGGGCCGATGACCAGATCCACAAAATCGCGCTCGAAGGTGGCAGCGCTGGCGCGCCGAAGGATTGGCGCGCGGTCAACACCAACCATCACATTACTCGGGTGGTGCGCGACCTTGGCGGCATCAGGGGTATTGTGTTCGGTGACCGCACTGTCGCCCCTTCCCGCGAGCAACTCGAGATGTTCAGCTAGTCGTGACTCCTGGAAGTAGCGGCGTCCCTGCGGATCGTCGCGCTACCAGCAGAAATTCTTCCGACAAATAGAGACACCGGCGCTTTCGCGCCGGCGCCACCACCGTCTCGACACCCGCCGCTCGTGCTGCCGCTATCGCGGCAACACGCGCAACGTTTCACCTAGAACCTCAAGCCGCCAAGA
>JAKAXS010000482.1 GCA_021816505.1 Pseudomonadota bacterium | reverse complement strand
GCGAAACTCGCCGAACTCGACAAAATGAAAACTTCGGTCGAGGCGTCCGAACGGCGCGTGCGCATCAATGGCGCGCTGTTTCTCGTCGCTTTGACTGCCTTGATGGCATTGCCGCTCTATTCCAAGTTCATTTGAGCTGGGCGGCGATCAACGCTTTGGCCGCCTCGCTGTCCCACTCTGCTGGGCCGGCGAGACGGCCCACCTCGCGTCCATCCGCATCGATCAGCAACGTCGTCGGTAGGCCCACCGGCTTCAGGTTGAAGCCTTCCTTGCCCGTCGGGTCGATGTAGAAGCTCAAGTGGCTCACCTTGATCTCGGCGAGGAATTTCTTCGCCTTCTCCGCGCCGTCCTTGTCGAGGCTCAGCGCCACCACCTCGAACTTGTCGGAGCCCATCGCCGCCTGCAGCCGGTCCAGCGCGGGCATTTCATGCCGGCAGGGCGCACACCACGTCGCCCAAAGGTTCAGCAGCACCGTCTTGCCCTTGAAGTCGGCCATCGTCCGTGGTTTTCCGTCCTTATCCTGGAACGTGAACGCCGGAAGGTCTTGCGGGCTGGGCCGCTTGACGAAGGCGGCAACTTCATTGCCGCTCTGCTTGGCAGGCGCGGTCGGCGCCGCATCGTCCTTAACGGCCACAGCACCGTTGTCATGCCCCTGCGCCATAAAGTATACCGCGCCGAACCCAACCAGTGCCGAGATCGCCGCTAGCCAGAGCGCGCGTCTCAACGAAAGCTTCTGCCCGCTTCGCGCCTAGTCTTGTGTCATACGACTAGCCGTCCTTGAATGTTTGCCGCCGGAGCCGCCATCGTGACCGACAAAAAAGCCAACGCGATGTGGGGTGGCCGTTTCAGCCAGTCCCCGGCCGAGATCATGCAGGAGATAAACGCCTCGGTCGGCTTCGACAAGGCGCTCGCCCCCCAGGACATCCGCGCTTCGAAGGCGCATGCGGCGATGCTGGCGGATACGGGCATCATCACGAAGGCCGACGCTAAGGAGATCCTCAAGGGTCTGGACGAGATCGCCGAGAAGATCGCGGCCGGTAAATTCGATTTCCGGCGCGAGCTTGAAGACGTTCACATGAACGTCGAGAGCCGGCTGAAGGACAGCATCGGCACGCCTGCCGGGCGGCTGCACACCGCGCGTTCACGCAACGACCAGGTGGCGACGGATTTCCGCCTCTGGGTGCGCGATGCGATCGACACGTTCGACGCCGGTTTGCTGGCGCTGCAGCGGGCGCTGGTGAAAAAGGCCGAAGCGCATGCCGCTACCGTCATGCCGGGGTTCACGCATCTGCAGCCCGCCCAGCCGGTGACGTTCGGTCATCATCTCCTGGCGTACGTCGAAATGTTCGGGCGCGACCGCGGACGGTTCGCCGATGCACGCCGCCGCCTCAACGAAAGCCCGCTCGGTTCCGCCGCGCTGGCCGGCACGTCGTTCCCCATCGATCGCCATCAGACGGCCGAGGCGCTGGGCTTCGACCGGCCGATGGCCAACTCGCTCGACGGCGTATCCGACCGCGACTTCGCGCTGGAGACGCTTGCGGCGGCGACCATCTGCGCCGTGCACCTCTCACGGCTGGCGGAAGAGATCGTCATCTGGATGACGCCGCAGTTCGGCTTCATCCGCTTGAGCGACAAGTTCACCACCGGCTCGTCCATCATGCCGCAAAAGCGCAATCCCGACGCGGCTGAACTGGCGCGCGCCAAGGTCGGCCGCGTCGCCGGCGCCTTCCAGGGTCTCGTGATGGTGATGAAAGGTCTGCCGCTCGCCTATTCCAAGGACATGCAGGAAGACAAGGAACAGACGTTCGATGCGCTGGCGAGCTTGCGCCTGGCGATCGGCGCCATGACAGGCATGGCCGAAGACCTGGAGCCGAACGCCGACGTCATGAAGGCTGCCGCCGGACGCGGTTATTCCACCGCCACCGATTTGGCTGACTGGCTGGTGCGCGAGTTGAAGCTGCCCTTCCGCGATGCGCATCACGTCACCGGCTCGATCGTGAAGGCAGCCGAAGGCAAGGGTCTCGACCTCGAATCCTTGCCGCTCGAGGCCATGCAGAAGATCGAACCGCGCATCACAAAGGCTGTGTTTTCAGTGCTAAGCGTCGAGAACTCCGTCAAAAGCCGGACGAGCTATGGGGGAACTGCGCCACAGAACGTCGCCAAAATGGCCCGCGCCTGGTCGAAGCGCTTGGAAAAGGACGGCAAGAACGGCTAGACATGGTGCATAGGGCCGTTCAGGACGCCAGTTCGCGTCCCCTCCGCCTTTGTATGGCCAGATTTGGCTGCAGGATCAGGGACTTGATGCTGTCTCGATTCCACATTGCCGCCACCCTCGTGCTCGCCGGACTTGTCCTGGCAGGCTGCGGCGTGCGCGGACCGCTGGAAACGCCTCCTTCCGCCAAGGCCGAGAACGCTGCCGTCGCCTCTTCCGAATCCGGACAGGGCAAGCCGGAAGGCGCCGCACCCAAGGCTCACAAGCCGTTCATCCTCGACGGGCTGATCCGGTAAGCCGATTTAGATGGTTGGTTCCGCGGGGTGGTGAGCGCTTTTCGTGGTTCTCCGGAATCGTCCTGTCGATCGCACCGCAAGCGAGGCGCCAAGGATTGTCCCGTGCGTAGGCAAGCGCTCGCATGTCGGAATCTAACGCAACAAAGTCAGTATCGAATATTTTTGCGAGTGCTCGCGTTAGTTGTTGATCGTTTGTCGAAAGGTAGTTCGACACCGATTTGTGTACGGGACGAAGGTGCATCGCGCCCAGAGCTTCTGCTGCTGGAAGGATGAGCCCAACTGTGGTCGCGACGGCATCGATTGCGTCTGGACTTATCGCCGCCTGCACAATTT
Organism: Pseudomonadota bacterium; assembly: GCA_021816505.1. GTDB lineage: Bacteria > Pseudomonadota > Alphaproteobacteria > Rhizobiales > Hyphomicrobiaceae > JAKAXS01. The sequence goes on along the minus strand of JAKAXS010000482.1, from coordinate 320 downwards.
TAATTCCATCCTGCAACAATGATAGAGATGTGCGACCGACCGCCATTTTGCCGGTTGAGCCAAGTTTCTCAGCCATCCGGTTCCATCTGCCCCGCCAAGTTCGTTCGAGTTCTATTGCCTCTGCCGGAGAAAGCTTTCCTTCGCGAAGTCGCTCTTCGATCTCGGCAAAATGCTTGCGGAGTGGCGCCAGTTGCCGCCGCAGTTGAAACACTTCGTGAATTGCTTGCTCGAAAGATTTGCTACGCTGAATTGCTGTAAGTGCGATGGGTGGAATCGAGATATGTGGGAGATCGCCGGCGTGCTGAAGCCGCCGGCGCACA
>JAKAXS010000481.1 GCA_021816505.1 Pseudomonadota bacterium | reverse complement strand
CAATCTTGTCATCGGTCATCGGAGTGGTTCCTTGGATTGGCGTTGAGAGTTGCAACCCAACTCTACCCAAAAATCGCCCCGGTGACCGCCAATCGGCCCGCCTCCGCCAGACTCTCGGCGGTCGCTACGGCAGGCCGATTACCGGCCACCTACACCACCAGCGGGGACACGACCTCAACACGCTCGACTATCCGAGCTACGGGCTCGGTGTTGAAAAGATTCGAACTTCTTATCGGACCGCGTATTCGTTGTTCGACAAGATGGCCTTTTTCCTAAATCACTATATGGCGCTCGGACACGCCGATCAGGATGTCTCCTTTCGTTCAGTGTGGCGCCCGAAGAAGGGGAAGGGGCCGCGCGGGATCCTCGCCGCGCTTGCCGCATCGAAAAACCTGCCATTCCGCGGCCTCTACTGGGTCAGTAAAGATCTCTTCGAAGAGGCTTTTGCCGATGTGGCCGATCCGGACGCGCGGGCCCTGCACGAACTGCGCATCCATCTCGAGCACCGCTATGTGAAGGTCCACGAGCTGATGGCCGGCCCAGCGGGGCGCCAGGACGCCGCAGGCGATTTGTTCGTCGACACGCTAGAGCATTTGCCTATCGTATTGAATCGGGTGTGATTCCCTTTTTTGGTTTGATGTGATTCAAGGTTGGGGCTGGCGAAGGGGGCTGGCTCGGATGCCGAAGGTACTATCGCTTGATCTGCGTACACGGGTGGTTGCAGCGGTCGCGGGCGGGATGTCGCGTCGACAGGCTGCGGAGCGGTTTGGTGTAAGTGCGGCCAGTGCGGTTCGCTGGGTTCAACGATCGCGTGATGCGGGCACGGTTGCGCCAAGGGCGGTTGGTGGTGATCGTCGCACGGCGCGCATCGAGGCGCATGCGGGGTTTATTCGGGATGCGATCGAGCAACGGGTCGACCTGACACTCGCCGAATTGCAGGCCAGATTGGTCGCTGAGCGGGGGGCGCATTTCGGGATCGGCACGCTGTGGCGGTTCTTCAAGCGGCACAAGATCACGCTCAAAAAAAGACGGCGCATGCCGCCGAGCAGGAGCGCGACGACGTGAAAGCCGCCCGACACGCCTGGTTCGAGGGTCAGTTGGACCTTGATCCCGCCAAGCTGGTGTTCATCGATGAAAGCGGCGTGTCGACCAAAATGGCCCGGTTCCATGGCCGAACCGCACGCGGCGAGCGATGCCGTGCTGCAGTGCCACACGGCCATTGGAAAACCATCACCTTCACCGCCGGCCTGCGCCTTGATGGCATTATCGCACCCTGGGTCATCGAAGGCGCCATGGATGGCGACGCGTTCCGAACCTATGTGGAGCATGTTCTGATCGCCGAACTACGTCCGGGCGATACAGTGATTGCCGACAATCTGCCGGCTCACAAAGTACGCGGCGTCCGTGAGATGATCGAAGCCGCAGGCGCGCGTTTGCTCTACCTGCCGCCTTATTCGCCCGACTTCAATCCGATCGAAAATGCCTTCGCCAAACTGAAAATCCTGCTCCGAGCCGCTGCAGCACGAACGGTTCCAGACTTGTGGGATGCCATCAAATCCATTCTCGAGCGCTTCACGCCCAGAGAATGTCAAAACTACGTATTCGCTGCAGGATATGATGCAATTTGATCGGAAACTGCTCTAGCATATTCGATCTCGCGCTCGGATCTTGAGGCCCGCACGCTCCGGCTGCTGAAGCTGGTGCGCGCAGCGCTTATCTACCTCTGCCTCGGGATGCATTGGGAAGAACGGCGGCGCATGAAGCGGCGCCGAAGCAAACGGCTCATCGCAAGCCAGTCACTTCCCACGGTCGAAGACCGATTCAAGCGTAAGTATTAGCTCTCGGCCGATCAGCGGGTGAAGCTCACACGGAACGCTTCTCGCCCAGGACCGGAAGCTCACCAGGGGTATATCGGCGCCCGATTTCCTGGTTGGGGTGCAGGGCGTCATTTTCGATAAGGATCATCTCATAGGTGTGCAAATTGTAGAACTGGATGGCGCCGACGACGTTGCCGTCCAAATTCTCAATGCGCACGTTGATGCTGTCGTCTCGAAAGCGGAGCTGGTCCGTCTCCTGGCCCGTCCAAAACTGACGATGCGAGAGCCTGGCTTTGATTTCGGCCTCGCCGTACCGGATGTAACGACGAAGAAAGTCCCATCGTGGCGCGAGCACCTCGTCGGGGCCGAGATGGAATGCGACGAAGTTCATGAGGATCTTGGCGATCGCCCGCTTGTGAGGTTTGTCCACCTCCGAGGTGATCTCTACGAGGAATGACGAAGGCTCACCGGATTCAGGGCCCCAGTGGTTCTGAAAAGGAGTGCCAGGTCTGAAGTCGATCCCCGCGCGCTGAAGCGCCTCCACCATCGCATCGTGTGCCTCCCGGGACGGCGCGAGGATCTTGCACTTCCATGTTCCCTTCTGGCCGTTCGTGCCCGGCTTTCCGTAGTCGGCTTCCGGCAGGGTAAGGCCGGCGATCTGCCGCAGGAAGTAGACTTCGTCTTCGCCCGTCCTGAAATTGTGTACGTGGAACTGGCCGCCGGGAGGCATGAGCTGCCCGGTCGTTCCATCGACCGCAACTCGGAGGCCGACAAAATCTCCCGCCTCGGCCGGATCGGCAAGCGTCAGACTTAGCCGCCTCTGTGGGCGCGCTTCGCTGGACAGCAGGCCGCGGCTGTACCGGGAGATGCCCTCGTATGTGTCGCGGGCCAGGAGCTGGTCCAATTCGCGGCCGAAATAGGCGTTGCAGTCATCGCACACGCAGTCGAGCGTCGGCGTCTCGCTTCCGAAGCGGCCGAAACCCTGCGGAATGACGTGTTCGACACCGCGGAACCGATCGGGATCGGTCTGGCGGCAGTAGATACAGGTCTTGTCATTCGACACGCTGTGTCCGCCCTCTTTTGGCCTGCGTCGCGCGAGGAAGAAGCTAACGGCCCAGCTCCTCCAGCATCTTGCGCCCAAATTCATCGACCGTGTTGAAGTCGGCGAGCAACTGGGGATGAAACGCTATCGGATGCGCGTTCTCGGTGCGTGAATGCGTCATCCACGGTCGGAAGCGGCCCAGCTTCTTTTGCTCGGCTTGTAGCCGGTGATATTCCTCAAACGCGCGCCCGCGCATAGCGTCACCCGATGCGCGTTCAAGTTGGTTGTATTCGTCCACTACAT
>JAKAXS010000480.1 GCA_021816505.1 Pseudomonadota bacterium | reverse complement strand
CTGATTTGATGAAGCGCTGGAACTTCGGCGGCCTGCGCGCCACGCACGGTGTCTCGGTCTCGCACCGCAGCCACGGTTCGACCGGTCAGCGTCAAGACCCGGGCAAGGTGTTCAAGGGCAAGAAGATGGCCGGCCATATGGGTGACGAACGCGTCACGACCCAGAACCTGGTCGTCGTCAAGACCGATGCCGATCGTGGCCTCCTGATGATCCGCGGCGCAGTGCCCGGCTCCAAGGGTGGCTGGGTGATCGTGCGCGATGCAGTCAAGAAGGCAGCGAACAAGGATGCGCCGAAGCCCGGCGCCGTCCGCGCGGCTGAGAAGAAGGAAACGGCGTGATGAAACTCGACATCACCACGCTTGAGGCCAAGAAGGCCGGTCAAGTTGAGCTCGCGGACGCGATCTTCGGGCTGGAGCCGCGTCAGGATCTGCTGCAGCGTATGGTTCGCTATCAGCTTCTGAAGCGCATGGCCGGCACCCATCACGCCCAGGACCGGTCGGAAGTGACCGTCACGGGCAAGAAGGTCTATAAGCAGAAGGGTACCGGCGGCGCGCGTCACGGCGACAAGTCGGTTCCGCAGTGGCGCGGCGGCGGTAAGGCGTTCGGTCCCAAGCCGCGCAGCCACGCCATCGACATGCCCAAGAAGGTGCGTGCGCTGGCTCTGCGTCACGCCCTGTCTGCGAAGGCCAAGGCCGGCGAAATTGTCGTCCTCGACAAGGCCGGCGGCGACGGCAAGACGAAGTCGCTGCTGCAGAACTTCGCGAAGCTCGAACTGGCGAACGCGCTGATCATCGACGGCGCGGAGCTGGAAGTGAACTTCGTGCGCGCTGCACGCAACATTCCCAACATCGACGTTCTGCCGGTGCAGGGGATCAACGTTTACGACATTCTGCGCCGGCGCAAGCTGGTGCTGACCAAGGCCGCCATCGATGCGCTCGCCGAGCGCTTCAAGGACGCCAAGGTTCCTGAAGCCAAGGAAGGAGCCAGGTCGTGAAGCTCAACGCATACGACGTGATCCTGTCGCCGGTGATCACCGAGAAGGCGACCCTCGTCTCGGAAGCCAATCAGGTGGTCTTCAAGGTGGCGCCCCGCGCGTCGAAGAAGGACATCAAGTCGGCGGTCGAAGGCCTGTTCAAAGTCAAGGTCAAGGCCGTCAACACCATCGTCCGCAAGGGCAAAGTAAAGACGTTCAAGGGGCGGCGCGCCCAGCTCAGCGACACCAAGAAGGCTGTCGTGACGCTGGAGCCGGGTCACTCCATCGACGTCACGACGGGCCTTTGAGAGGGGCACGATAAATGGCACTGAAAACATTCCGTCCGACATCTCCGGGTCTGCGCCAGCTGGTGCAGGTGGACCGTTCGGGCCTGTACAAGGGCGCGCCCGTCAAGATGCTGACCGAGGGTCTGCACAAGACCGGCGGCCGCAACAACAACGGCCGTATCACCACGCGCCATATCGGCGGTGGTCATAAGCGCTCGTACCGGCTGATCGACTTCCGCCGCCGCAAGCATGACGTGGCAGCGACGGTCGAGCGTCTGGAATACGATCCGAACCGTACGGCGTTCATCGCCCTCCTCAAGTACGAGGACGGCACGCAGGCCTACATCCTGGCGCCGCAGCGTCTGGCCGTTGGTGACCGTGTCGTCGCCGGCGAGAAGGTCGACGTGAAGCCGGGCAATGCGATGCCGCTGGCTTCGATGCCGATCGGCACGATCGTTCACAACGTCGAGCTGAAGCCGGGTCGTGGCGGTCAGATCGCCCGCTCCGCCGGTGCATTCGTGCAGCTCGTCGGCCGCGACAGCGGCTGGGCGGTTCTGAAGCTGTCGTCGGGCGAAACGCGTCGCGTTTCGTCGGCATGCATGGCCTCGGTTGGCGCCGTATCGAACCCGGACCACTCCAACGAAGTGACCGGCAAGGCCGGGCGCACGCGTTGGAAGGGCACGCGCCCGACTGTTCGCTCGATCACCATGAACCCGATCGACCATCCCAACGGTGGCCGTACAAACGGCGGTAAGCACTGGGCAACGCCCTGGGGCAAGCCGACGAAGGGCTTCAAGACCCGCAAGAACAAGGCGACGGACAAGTACATCGTCCGCAGCCGCGCGAAATCGAAGTAAGGCGCGAGCGCCAAGGAGACTGAAGACGTGTCACGCTCAGTTTGGAAAGGCCCGTTCGTCGACGGCTACCTTCTGAAGAAGGCAGAGAAAGTGCGCTCTGGCGGCCGTAACGAAGTCATCAAGATCTGGAGCCGTCGCTCCACGATCCTGCCGCAGTTCGTCGGGCTTACGTTCGGCGTGCACAATGGCCACAAGCACGTGCCGGTGAACGTGTCGGAAGACATGATCGGGCACAAGTTCGGTGAATTCGCTCCGAGCCGGTTCTTCCCCGGCCACGGCGGCGACAAGAAAGCGGTGAAGAGATAATGGGTAAGCCATCCCGAGAGCGGGCGCTCCCCGACAACGAGGCCAAGGCGGTTGCACGCAACCTCCGCGTCTCGCCGCAAAAGCTGAACCTCGTTGCCGGCCTCATCCGCGGCAAGAAGGTCGACAAGGCCATAGCGGACCTGGAATTCTCGCGCAAGCGGATCGCCAACGACGTGCGCAAGTGCGTGATGTCGGCGGTTGCCAACGCTGAGAACAACCACGGCCTCGACGTCAACGATCTCGTCGTGTCTGAAGCCTGGGTCGGCAAGAACCTGGTGATGAAGCGCTTCATGGCGCGCGGCCGCGGCCGTGCAGCCTCGGTGTCGAAGGCGTTCTCTCAGATCACCGTGATCGTGCGCCAGACCGACGAAGACGCGACGGCGAAGAAGAAGGCAAAGAAGGCCGAAGCGAAAGCAAAGGCCACGGGCGGCGACGCTAAGCCGAAGGCTAAGAAGCCTGCTGCGAAGAAAGCCGCCGAGCCTGCCAAGGAGACCGCATAATGGGTCACAAAGTTCATCCGACGAGCCTGCGCGTCGGCATCAATCGCACCTGGGACAGCCGCTGGTTCGCCTCGCGTGGCGAGTACGGCAAGCTTCTCCATGAAGACCGCGCGATCCGCGCTTTCATCATGAAGCAGCAGCGCGCTGCCGGCATTTCCAAGGTCGTGATCGAGCGCCCGCACAAGAAGTGCCGCGTGACGGTTCACACCGCTCGTCCCGGCGTTCTGATCGGCAAGAAGG
>JAKAXS010000479.1 GCA_021816505.1 Pseudomonadota bacterium | reverse complement strand
ATCTTGGTTGCCGACCCGCCGCTCTCTCAGGTGGTCAGCAAGACGTTCGAAATCGGTCTGCGCGGCAACGTTGCCACGTTTGGTCGTGAGCACGCGCTCTCGTGGTCGCTTACCGGCTTCCATTCGCGCAACTACGATGACATCATCTCGATTGCGGATGATCAGGCCGGTCGTGGCTTCTTCGACAACATCGGTCAGACACAGCGGCGTGGCATTGAAGCGGCTTTGCAGTATCGCAACAACTCGCTCTTCACGTATGCGAGCTACAGCTTCACCGATGCAACGTTCCGCGAAACCCTGGCGATTTCGACTCCGGACAACCCAGAAGCAGAAGATTGCTTCGATCCTAACGTACCGGGCGATCCGCAGTGCTCGTTCGTTAGCCCCGGTGATCGCCTGCCCGGCATTGCCCGGCACAAGTTCAAAGCCGGCTTCGACTACAACATCACGTCGAAGTGGAAGTTCGGCGTCGACATGATTGCAGCGAGCGACCAGGTGTTCTTCGGCGACGAAGGCAACGAGAACAAGCCGCTTCCCGGCTTTGCCAAGTTCAACCTGCACACCTCCTACGATCTGACCGACAACATCCAGATCTACGGTCTTGTCGATAACGTCTTCGACACCCGCTACGGCCTGTTCGGTACGTACTACGATACCGAGTCCGCGGAATACGCCGCAGCGCCGGGACCGTACGATCCTGACATCTTCGACGACGACGGCAGCGCGCGCACCAAGGTCCCGGCACCGCCGGTCACGGCCTACGGCGGCGTGAAGGTTCGCTTCTAAGCGATCGCGCTGCGAAAATCGAAACACGACCGACGGCCACACCTCACCGGTGTGGCCGTTCGCGTTTCGGGCATGACCCAGTGCGCCCCGATGCCCTCGACGTCGAGCACGAAAAATCCTGCAGTTACGATCGGTTAGGCAACCTGCAGAAATACTGACTCACGTGCAATCAAAGGTTGTATCCTGCTCAGGAGAACACGCGCAGATAATGCGCGCCAAGCTACCCTGGAGCACCCCCGATGCCGCGTATTCGGCTGGAGCGCATGGCAATCCGCAGTTTTTGTCTCGGTCTGCTGGGGTTCAATCACCTGCAACTCGTCTTCGAGCCGATGGCGTGGGGACGCCAGTTGCAGGACGATTGGTTCGTCATCGAAGGTGTTCGCGATGGCGGCCGCGATGGCCCCCGTCTTGGCGTGCAAGGAGCCGATGGTACCGTCAGCCTGTCGCGAGCCAACGCGGCGTCGGGTCCGCTCCTGACTGAAAGAATTGGCACGCCCGAGCAACGGCTGCTCGTCGATCTCGCCGTCGGGCCTCGCGCCGCCGACCTTTGGCAGACGTTTGCTGCTTCAGCGGACGACATCGAGCGGCAGCTTCTCCCCTATGTCGCCTACGCTTCCCCGAGTTCGGTTCTGCCGACGATCAACTCGACATCCGTCATCGCCACGCTGTTGCACCGTGCCGGCCTCGCGATGCCATCTCAAATGCATCGCGGCGCGCTCGGTTCACCGGGCTCTGAAACCTTGATCGGCACTGCCGGCGACGACACGCTCATATCGTCTGCCGCCCACACGACGCTTTTGGGTGGACCCGGCGACGATCGCCTTGTCGCCGGCGGTGGCGACGGAGAGACGCTGAAGTTCTACGGCGGTTCCGGAAACGACACGTGCTTGGCAGCCGAACGTCTCGCGGTCTGCCACGGCGGTCTGCCAAGCCATCCGCCGAGCCAAGACGGCCGAGACACCGCAATGTTCTCAAGTCGCACGTCTGCGACGATCGACGTTCCCGCATCGGCGCGAGAGGGCGAGGTGTCCGTCGCTCAGGCAAATACGCAAACGCGACTGTTTTCGATCGAAGTCCTGCGCTGGGGAGACCGCAATGATGAGGTCCGGCTCGGTGAGGGCTTGGTGCGGTCGCCTTCCGCACCAGAGATCGATCTCGGAGGTGAGGCGCCGTCGGGCCTTGGCGACGTTCTGGATATTTCTCGCGAAACGTCAGGCCAGATCGTCAACGTGCGCGGAGAAAGTGCGAGCGTCAAATCGGCCCTGCACGGCGGGTCGCTGACTGTGCGTTCGGTCGAGACGATGATCACGTCCGAAGCTGGGGATATGATCTGGATCGGTGGCCAACTACGTTCGCTCGATACCGGCGGCGGATCAGATGTGATCTGGGCGGCGCGAGATACCTTGCCTTCGCAGATCGACCTCGGCCCCGGCGCGGACATGATGATCGTCGACGCGAGGTACGGGGCGACGGTCCCTCGCATCGTGGAAATGGCACCAGGGGAAGCCGGCGACCGCCTCGCTCTCGTGGTGGCGACAGACGCCTGCGGCATCGCCGAGACAGCGCCGACCGTTATTTCCGGTCCGGGATCGTACGCGGGTGTGGACGTTGCCTTCCGCCCCGAAGCAGGCAGGCTCCTCGTCACGCTCAGTCAGAGCGCAGGATCGCCCGTCACCCTTGTCCTCAACGCGTATCGTCCCGGCGACTGGGGGCTGCGCGCCGACGATGGTGCCGCTCGTCGCTCCGCTGCAATCAGCATCAACGACTGTCAGGACAAAAAGAGCGTAGACGGACGAATACGTGGTGTCTTGGCGGCAAGCGTGGCACAACACCTTGGCTCATTCGCAACGAGGCTTCCCGGTGTCCTGTTCGTCGCGTGTCGCTTGTCTGATCGCCTCGGCGATACCGCTGGTGATGCACCCGGCGTCTGCTCAATCTCCGCCAGGCGCTACCGACGCCAAGGACACAGCCTGCGAGCTTCAACCAGGGGACTCGCACGCGGTCGTCGCCGTCCTCGACGCCGAGACGATCCAGCTGGACGACGGCAGCGAAGTGCGACTGGCGGGAGCGCTTGCGCCGTCCCCGCCTGCCTTCCTGGGGCCGGACGCCGAATGGCGCCCGCAGGTGCAAGCGCGCGCAGCCCTAACCGGACTGCTGTCGGGCCACCAGGTGGAGCTGGCCTACGGCGATGGCCCGCGCGTTGACCGCTGGGGCAGAAAGCTGGCGCATGTGTTTCGTATCGACAAGGGCGAGCGCGAGTGGGTGCAGGGCTTCATGCTGCGCCACGGTCACGCGCGTGTCGACGCGGTTCCCGATCTAACCTGCCTGCACGAACTGCGCGCCCATGAGCGCGAAGCCATGACGGCCGATCGTGGACTGTGG
>JAKAXS010000033.1 GCA_021816505.1 Pseudomonadota bacterium | reverse complement strand
CGATCTCTGTGAGCGCCAGTCCGATCGCAATCGGCGCAAACCCAGCCGGTGCACGACCGCTCGTGGCGCCCATGATCACGACCAGGAAGAAGGCCGTCATCACCACTTCGATGATGAACACCGGCACCAATCCGGATTTGAGCATCGATAGTTCGCCGTACCCGTTCGCCGCGAACGTCGCGCCGGTATTGCCGATCAGCGAGAACACGAAGCAAGCGGCGATGGCACCGAGAACCTGAGCGACGATGTAGCCGAACGCGTCACCCACGGGGAAGCGTCCGCCCGCGACCAGGCCAAGCGTGACTGCCGGATTGAAATGACCGCCCGAGATGTGTCCGACCGCGTAGGCCATCGCCATCACGACCAAGCCGATGGCAAACGAAACGCCGATGATTCCGGCGGCGCCGGACGGCGCGCCGAACGAGTAGAATGCCGCACCGCAGATCGCGGCCATCAGCATGAACGTGCCGACGAACTCGGCACCGAGTGCTTTCAATTTCATTGGTTGTCTCCCCTATGTCGCCTCGGCCCATTGTGCCGAACGATGCCGCGATGGCTGGAGGACGGTTAAGCAACGAGGCTGTCGCGGCAGCCGAATCGTTCAAGGCCGATGAGAGACCTGTACCAGGAAAGAGGTTCGCAATCAGCGCCGGGCGGGAACGAGTGTTGTTCCACGCATGCGGCCTACGGCAGGCGCAGCCGCACCACGACGGCACGGTGATCGGACCCCAGATCCGGTCCCGTCATGAAGCTCTCGTTCGAAATCCCAGGCGATGTCAGAACGTTGTCGATCAGCACGACGGAAGGAATCGGAAGCCGCGCGAAGTCGTGCTTTTCCGCAACCCGCCGATAGACCGGCCAACTCGCGGCGAACGTGCCGTGTCGCCGGAGCCCGGTCGTCCACGTAATTTTGTTCAGCTTCCACGTCCAGGGCGTCAGATTGAAGTCGCCCGCCACGATCTTGGGCTCCGGCCAAGCCTGCACGACGGACGAAAGCTCAACCTCGTCCTCTTTCTGGCCAAGCGCATACACAGGCCATGAGAAGTGCACGCCGACGATGCGCTGCACCCTGCCACCTGGCGATGACCACAGGCCACTCACCCAGCGTCCTGATGGTGACTCCGACACCGACGTCAACGGCGTCTTCGTCAGCACCGCCATGCCGCACAACTCGCAGATCACCTGGTGAGGAAACATCTGCTTCAGCGCCGGCAGCAACTCCTCGGCGTGATGAGTTTTCAATTCCTGGAGAACGAGCACGGCGGGATCCTGCTCCTGCAGGAACGCCTGGATCGCGGCGTGTTCGCGACTGTATCCAAGATTGAACGTGACGAGCGTCACGCTTTCTCCGGCGGGCGCCGACGATGCTCGCCCCGCCGTCATGAATAGCGGAACGGCGAACAGAGCGACGTTCACAGCCGCGATTGCAAGCGCCGTGCAGTGCCACGTCCTCGTCGGCAGGAGGAATCCGAAAGCGGCGACAAGCACGGCCATCAGCAGCAGCTGGGGGCGGAACTGGTTGATCAGTTCCGGCAGCGGATCTATCGGCGTCAGAAGACCAAGCACGGTCACGAAGCCGACGGCGATAACTGCTAACCGGTACAGAGCGCGTACCATCGCTGCTAGATATCCAGATCCTTCGCGAACGCCGCGCGGTCCTGGATGAAACGGAAGCGCGCTTCCGGTTTCGAGCCCATCAGCGCGTTCACGGCATCGGTCACGGCCGCCTTGTCCGAGTCGGCCACCTCGACGCGCAACAGGATGCGCTTCCTGGGGTCCATCGTCGTTTCCTTGAGCTGCTGCGCGTTCATTTCGCCCAGACCCTTGAAGCGATTGATCTCCAGCTTCTGGTTCGCTTTGAACTCGGCGGCGATCAACTGGTCGCGATGCTTCTCGTCACGCGCGTAGAACGACTTCGCACCCTGCGTGATTTTGTAGAGCGGCGGCACCGCGAGGAACAGATGCCCGTTCTCGATCAACTCGGGCATCTCCTGGAAGAAAAACGTGATCAGCAGTGACGCGATGTGCGCGCCGTCCACGTCGGCGTCCGTCATCACGATCACGCGCTCGTAACGCAGATCCTCGTCCCGATACTTCGAACCGGTCCCCACGCCGAGCGCCTGGATAAGGTCCGACAGCAACTGGTTCTGCGCCAGCTTGGCCGACGAGGCGTTCGCCACGTTCAGGATCTTGCCGCGCAGCGGCAGGATCGCCTGTGTCTCACGATCGCGCGCGCTCTTGGCCGAGCCGCCGGCGCTATCGCCTTCGACGATGAAGATTTCCGTGCCGCCCGCCTGCTGGATCGAACAATCCGCCAGCTTGCCCGGCAGCCGTAGCTTGCGCGTCGCCGATTGCCGGCCGACTTCCTTCTCGCGCCGGCGCTTGAGGCGCTCTTCGGCCTGGTCGATGGACCATTCGAGCAGCTTCGTGGCCTGCTGCGGGCTGTCGGCGAGAAAATGATCGAACGCGTCGCGCACCGTGTTCTCGACGATGCGTGTGGCTTCCTGCGTCGCCAGCTTGTCCTTGGTCTGACCCTGGAATTCCGGCTCGCGGATGAAGACAGACAGCATCGAGGCGGCCGTGCCCATCACGTCGTCGGCAGTCACCTGCGCGGCCTTCTTGTTGCCGGTCAGTTCGCCGTAGGCGCGCAGGCCCTTGTACAGCGCTTGTCGCAGTCCGCTCTCGTGTGTGCCGCCTTCGGGCGTTGGAATGGTATTGCAGTAGGACGACGAGAAACCATCCTCGTCCGCGATCCAGCCCACGGCCCATTCGACCGAGCCGTGCCCGTTCGGCTTCTCCACGCGCCCCGTGAAGATGTCCTTGGTGACGAGCGTCTGGCCTTCGATGGTCGCCAGCAGGTAATCCTTCAAGCCGCCGGGAAAGTGAAAGACCGCCTCGGCCGGCGTATCGTCCTTGATGATCTCCGGCGCGCAGCTCCAGCGGATTTCGACGCCGCCGAAAAGATACGCCTTGGAGCGCGCCATCTTCAGCAATCGCGCCGGCTTGAACGCAGCGCCCTTGCCGAAGATCGCTTCGTCCGGCCGGAAACGAATGCGCGTGCCGCGCCGGTTCATGATCGAGCCGAGCTTCTCCAGCTTCGTCTGCGGCGCGCCGCGCGAAAAGACCATGCGATAAAGCTGCTGACCGCGCGCGACCTCGACTTCCATCGTCTCAGCCAACGCGTTGACGACGGACACGCCCACGCCGTGCAGGCCGCCGGATGTGTTGTACGCCTTGCCGTCGAACTTGCCGCCCGAGTGCAGCGTCGTCATGATCACTTCGAGCGCGGACTTGGTCTTGAACTTCGGGTGCGCGTCGACCGGGATGCCGCGGCCGTTGTCGGCCACCATCAGGAACCCATCGGCGTCGAGCCGCACCTCGATGAATGTCGCGTGGCCCGCCACCGCCTCGTCCATCGAGTTATCGATGACTTCGGCGAACAGGTGATGCATCGCCTTCTCGTCGGTGCCGCCGATGTACATGCCGGGACGCCGGCGTACCGGTTCCAGGCCTTCCAGCACCTCGATGTCGGCGGCCGTATAGCTGTCCGAAGCGTCAACCGTTCTACGCGCGCGCGCCGTCTTATCCGTCATATCCGTCTCAAGTCTGGCGAAAAGATCGTCGATTTCAGCCATGCGCTCTTCCGTTCGTGCGGGCGGATGAATTTCCGGACGCGGGTGACCGCGCAGCACGAAACGCACAACGGGACGCGCTGGCGAATCTTGACGTTCGAGGACTCTGGGTTCGCATGCGGGGGGTGCCAATGCAAGCTCCGCGGGACCGCAGTGGCGGATCGGTCAACCGTCAAGCCTTCGCGGCGGAACTGCGGCCACGAAGACGGGAGGCCGCCGAAATGCCGCCAGTGTGGCGGCCGCGGTCACGTCCCGGCCGCCGGACGCCCGCGCTCAAGCCGCAAACGCACGCTACGAAGTTGCTGTTCTCGCTATGGAAAATGAAATTCTTGTAATGAGGTTCAGCATGTTTCGGCAAATCGCACTGCATGTTTTGGCCGTGGCCCCACTCATCGGCATTGCACTGGGTTCGGCGGCCCGCGCGGAGCCTCCTCAGCGCGTGAGTGGCCCACACACCCACGAGAACCTGAGCATCTTTTTCATCCACGGCAAAAGTCTCGATGGTCCCGTGCCGCTGACGCTGGAGGAGGGGTTGGCCAAGGGCTTCGTCGAGGTGCACGAAACCGATACCGTTAGCCAGCTTCTCGTGCAGAACAAGGGCGCGGAAGACGTCTTCATCCAGGCCGGCGACATCGTGAAGGGCGGCAAGCAGGACCGCGTGGTGACCGCCTCGTTCGTGCTACCCGCGAAATCGAAGGAGACGGCGGTGCCGGTCTACTGCGTGGAAGCCGGGCGCTGGGCGCCCCGCGGCAACGAGGACTCTCGCAAGTTCTCCGCGTCGGCGGAAATGCTTCCCACCAAGGAAGCCAAGCTGGCAATGCTGGCAGCCGAGACCGGTGCATCGAACGTGGGAGCGCTGCGCAACCGGCGGGCCGAAAACGGCGTGCCAGAACAGCGAACCGTGAACGTGGAGCCGCAGCGCCAGCGCGCGAACGACGTTGGCAGCCTCACGGAGCAGACGCCTATGGGCGGGCAGAGCGAGGTCTGGCGCAACGTTGCCGCGATCCAGCAGAAGCTTTCAGCCAAGCTGAAGAAGAGCGTGACCGCCTCGGTCTCGGAATCGAGCCTGCAACTGGCCCTGGAGAACAAGGATCTTGCGGCCGAGCAGGAACGGTACGTCCAGGCGCTGCAAGCGGCCGGTGAGACCGAAACCGACATCGTAGGCTATGCCATCGCCGTCAACGGCAAGATCGCCTCCGCCGACGTCTACGCGTCGAATGCGCTGTTCCGCAAACTCTGGCCGCGGCTGTTGAAGACCGCCGCGACCGAAGCCATCAGTGCGGACGTGGTCAAGGATGCGAAAGCGCCGGACGCTGCGTCCGTCTCGATGTTCCTGGCTCAACCTGCCGACGCCAAGGAAGAGGTTTCGGCACCTGTCGAAGGCATCTCCCGCACGGCCCGCAACGCCGACACGTCGTACGACACCGAAACCACGCGCGCCGGTCAGTTTCTCCATCGCAGCAAGCTGGCGCGGTGAGTCGAAACCAGCACCCATGGCAAGCGAGCTATCGACATCGATGGCTCGCTTAGCTCAGAGAACGGAGCTATGTTTGAAAAACTGCTGAGCCAACACGAGACCGCAAATGAGTGCCGACAAATCTTACCTCGAATTGAGAGGCGCCAGGATCAAGGAAGACGTGCACGGCTACTTATGTTTGAACGATCTGCATGATCTTTCTGCAGCCAATGCATCGAAGGCTCCGAGCAAATGGCGCCTTCTGCCGACGACAAAAGAGTTGGAGAAGGCCCTCCTGGCAAATGGAAGATTTTCTTCCATTATAAAGAAAACGTCTTCTGGAACAGCGGCTTACTCAAAGAAGGGTAAGAATGGCGGAACATTTGCCCATCACATCCTAGCCTTGGCCTACGCCGAGTACCTGAGCCCGGAACTCGCTATCGATGTCAAGGACACCTACCTGAAACTGCGCGCCGGCGACGTGGAGTTTTTGGACGAAGTACTGGAGAAGGCAGAGCAGGCGAAGAAGTGGCAGGGCACAAGGGATGCTTCGAAGGCTGCGCGCGAGCGATTTGCAGGTGTGTTGGATGCTCACGGTTGCAACGGAGGCGACATCGGATACGTGACCAACGCAATTTACATCGTGCTGTTGGGCGGCAAAGTTGGTGACGTCAAAACGGCGCGCAATCTACCTGCGAACGCCAGCCTGCGAGACAATCTCGAACTTAAAGAACTCGTGCAAACGATGGCGACTGAAGTGATGGCCAGCGAACGCATCGAAGACGAAGATCGTCGTGGCCGCCATGAGTGCTACGATGCAACCGCCCGCTCAGCCGCCTTCATCAAGGATGCGTTCGACCGCGAGCGAGCAGATCGGAAAAAGAAGTAGCCGCCTACCGCTTCCCGCCCTTGAGCGAGCCGACGATGATGTCCTTGATCGTCGTGGCCACCTTGCGGGCGATGGTGCGCTTCAGCTCCTTGCCGATCATCTCGCCCATGCCGGCCGGCTGGCGTCCGCGTGCCTTGCCCGTCCCCGCGCTGGGGTTGCCGCCGAAGATCACGTCGCCCCAGCCGCCACCGGCAGCGCCGCCGTCTGCACTGGCTTCGGCTTGCGCGCCTTCCATGCGCTTCGTCAGGATTTCGTAGGCGCTCTCGCGATCCACGGTCTGGTCGTACTTGTCGAACACGGGGCTGTATTCGATCACGCTCTGGCGCTCTTCTGCCGTCACCGGCCCGATGCGGCCCTCCGGCGGGCGGATCAGCGTGCGCTGCACGATCGACGGCTCGCCCTTGTTCTCCAGCATGGAGACCAGCGCTTCGCCCACCTTCAGTTCCATGATCACGCGCTCGGTATCGAGCCCGGGGTTCTTGCGGAAGGTCGTCGCGGCCGTGCGCACGGCTTTCTGTTCTTGCGGCGTGAAGGCGCGCAGCGCGTGCTGCACGCGGTTGCCGAGCTGCGCCGAAACGGTATTCGGCACGTCCATCGGGTTCTGCGTGATGAAGTAGACGCCGACGCCCTTGGAGCGGATGAGGCGCGCGATCTGCTCGACACGGTCGATGAGCGCCTTCGGCGCCTGGTCGAAGAGCAGATGTGCCTCGTCGAAGAAGAACACGAGCTTCGGCTTCGGCTGGTCGCCGATTTCCGGCATCGTCTGCCACAGCTTCGTCAGCATCCACAGCAGGAACGTCGCGTAGAGCCGCGGTTTCTCCATCAGCTTGTCGGCGGCCAGTATGCTGATGACGCCGCGCCCGTCCGGAGCAACGCGCAGGAAATCCTTGATGTCCAGAGCGGGCTCGCCGAAGAAGTGATCCGCGCCTTGCTCTTCCAGCACCAGCAGGCGGCGCTGGATCGACCCGACCGACGACGTCGCCACGTTGCCGTACTTGGTCGCGATCTCCTTGCCGCGCTCGGCGATGTTGGAGATCAGCGCGCGCAGATCCTTCATATCGACGATCGGCAGTTTCTCGTCGGCGGCGACGCGGAAGGCGATGTTGATCACGCCTTCCTGCACTTCGTTCAATTCAAGCAGACGCGACAGCAGCAACGGCCCCATGTCGAGAACAGTTGCGCGCACCGGATGTCCGGATTGTCCAAACACGTCCCAGAAGATCGTGGGATAGGCCCGGTTCTGGTACTCGCCGTTGAGGCCCACTTCGTGAGCGCGCTTGACCAGGAAGTCCTTCGGCTCGCCCACCGCCGCGATGCCTGAGAGGTCGCCTTTGATGTCGGAGGCGAAGACCGGAACGCCGGCGGCCGAAAAGCCTTCGGCCAGCGATTGCAACGTCACCGTCTTGCCGGTGCCGGTCGCGCCGGTGATCAGGCCGTGCCGGTTTCCGAATTTCAGCTCAAGGTATTCGGGCTTGCCGCTCTTTCCGACGAAGATCTTGCCGTCCTGGATTACCGACATCAGCCCATTTCCCTCGATATAGTAGCGGGTTACGCTTGCATGCCCTGCGACTCAGTCCACACGGCATCAATCGCCCTATTTGCATGTCTTTCCGTGGTTTGCAAACGCCGGTTGCATGGCGGACTTGGGGATAACCCAAAGACCTACGACGAAAGACCTCTGTTGTCCGTTGCACCGTGACGTGACGCCCATGAGACACGCAGGCGAGGGGATGGTATGCGGAGGTCAAATCTGCCGGGAACGTGACGTTGGGAACGCGATGACGACAGTTAAGACAGAAGAAAAGCTGGCTTCGGATTTTCCGCAGGCAACCCGCGACGAATGGTTGAAGCTGGTCGACAAGGCCATCAAAGGCGGCGACTTCGAAAAGCGGCTCGTGTCACGCACCGCCGACGGCCTGCGCATCGAGCCGATCTACACGCGCAAGGAAGAGATCGCCGGCGCCACGTCGGCTTTGCCCGGCTCCGCGCCGTTCACCCGCGGAACGGACGCTCACGTCCACCAGCTCGGCTGGCAGATCCATCAACTCAACGCCGAGACCGACCCGTCCGCGGCGAACGCACAGATTCTGGAGGAGCTGGAGGGCGGCGTTCACGGCATCGTTCTCCAAATCGAAAGTCCGGGCCAGTTCGGCATCAAGATCAAGGACGCGAACGACTTCGCCACGGTGCTGTCCGGCACCTACCTCGATCTGGCGCCGGTGCAGCTGAAGATCGGTCTGGGTGCGCCGAAGCTCGCCCGCGCGTTTCTCGCGTCGCTGCCGCTGATCGGCGCCAAGCCCGGCACGACGCAGGCGTTTCTCAATCTCGACTGCATCAGCAAATTTGCGCGCTTCGGCGGGCTCGGGCGCTCGCTCGACGACGCCACCAACGAGGTGATGGCCGTCGCCGCGGAAGCGCGCAAGGTCGAACCCAACATCCGCACGCTGCGTGTCGATGCCACCGTCCATCACGAGGCCGGCGCCACGGAAGCGCAGGAACTGGCCGCGATGGCCGCCACGCTGGTCGCATACCTGAAGAAGTTCGAAGAGGCGGGCGTGCCGCCCGTCGAGGCGCTGCCGCAAATCGCGTTCGCGCTCGCGGCCGACACCGATCAGTTCCTGACGATGGCGAAGCTGCGTGCCGCCCGCCAGATCATCTGGCGCATTGCCGACGCATGCGGCGCTGCCGAAGCGGCGAGCAAAGTGCACATCACCGCGATCACCTCCGAACGCATGATGGCCAAGCGCGATCCCTGGACCAATCTGCTTCGCCTCACAGTTGCGTGCACCGGCGCCGCATTGGGTGGCGCGCAGGCGATCACCGTGCTGCCGTACACATGGCTACTGGGAAAAACGGACAAGTTCTCGCGCCGCATCGCGCGCAACATCCAGATGGTTCTGCAGGAGGAAAGCTCGCTCGGTCGCGTCATCGATCCCGCGGGCGGCTCCTGGTACATGGAGAGCCTGACGAAAGACCTCGCCCAGAAGGCCTGGACGTTGTTCCAAGGCATAGAGGCGAAGGGCGGCATCGTCGCCGCGCTGCGTTCCGGCTACCTGCAGGATGAGATCGCCGCGGTGGCAGCCGGACGCGCCAAAGCGATTGCCACCGGTCGCGCGGCGTTGACGGGCGTCTCTGCTTTTCCGCTGCTGGGCGACGATGGCGTGAAGATCACACCGCACCCGGCGTTCCCCGCTGTAACGGCGAAAGCCGAGATCAAGCCGCTGGCGCCGCACCGTCTGGCCGAGCCGTTCGAAGCATTGCGCGACGCCGCCGACGCGGCCGCACATAAGCCGGAGGTGTTTCTGGCCAGCATCGGCGCCGTGGTCGACCACACCGCGCGCACCACCTGGGTGAAGAACTACCTCGCCGCCGGCGGTATCGCGTCGTTGATTAGCGACGGCTACAAGTCTGCCGACGAATCCGCAGCCGCCTTCAAGGCGAGCGGCGCCAAGGCTGCCTGCATCTGTTCCTCCGACGCGCTCTATGCCGAGCACGCCGTCGCCACGGCGAAGGCGCTGAAGGCCGCAGGCGCCAAGCTGATCCTGACCGCTGGCAAGCCGGGCGACCTCGAAGCCGACCTAAAGTCTGCCGGCGTGGATGGTTTCCTCGCTGCCGGCAGCGACGCCGTTGCGGTGCTGCGCGATCTGCAGGAGAAGCTCAAATAAGCCTGGCCCACTTACGGTCGCGCGGCACATTGGGCAGGTAGGGCGGAGTACCGCACCAATCCCCAACCGTAGGAAGGGTCGCGCCCCGAAGCTCCCAGATCTTGCGCAGACCGCGCCAGCAGCCTTGTCACGTCGGCGCTGGCGCCGCCGTCACGCTGCAGCATCGCATAAGCGGCGGACACGAACGGCGCCGCAAAGGATGTGCCGTCGACGCGCCGGCTCTCGTCGCGGCCATGCGCGACCGTGAGCCCCACGCCGGGCGCGGCGAACGCAATGTGCGAACCGCGCTGCGAAAGCCGCGACGCACGCAGCCGCCCGTCGATCGCGGCCACTGCAACGACACCATCATAGCGTGCCGGATATCCCGTCTTGTTTGCGCCGTCAGGGCGCCCGGCAGCAGCGATCACGTGGATACTGTTGTTCTGGGCAGTCACGATGGCGCGCTTCAGGATGGGATTGTCAGGCCCGCTGAGGCTGAGGTTGATCACGTGCACGTCCTCACTGACGAGCCAATCGATCGCCGACACCAGATCGAAGACATCGGTACGCGTCTCCGTGCCTTCGCCATGGAACGCGTCGGCGTGCAAAATCTCCGCGCCGTGCGCCACACCCACGACATCGCTGTTCGGCTGTCCGGCCAACAGGCTCAGCACCGCCGTTCCATGCAGGGTGTCGGACGGCGGCCGGTCATCGCTGCGAAAGACTTTCGTCTCGATGCGCGCGTGCGCAATGCTCGGATGCGAAACGTCCGCTGCGGTGTCCACCACGCCGATGCGTGCGCCGACAGAACACTGTGCCGTAGCGCTGGTCCACGCCGTCAACTCGAAAGCCTCGCAGCGCGCACCGCACGTCTCGCCTGAAGCCTCGTAGACGACGCGTGACAAGGGGCCGTACCGCTGATTTGGCGCGACCGACACGCCGGGAATCTCGCTCTCGACGGTTTTCGACGCTTTCGCCAAGCTCGCGTTCCGCGGAATGCCCAGACGCGTCATGGTGGTGCCGAGCGACGAAATCTGCCGTTGTCCCAGATCGGTGAACCCCTTCGATTGAAGGCGCTCGATGTCCCGCTGTTCGAGACCCAGTGCCACGATCTCCCGTTCCGTTTGCCGGGTGGAGGTGGGCGCTCGCCGCGCTTGTCGCCGCTTTTTGTAACGCCGGGGCGTACCGAACGCGCGCAGCACCCGGGGCGCGTAGCGCAAGACCGAAGGTACGCCGAAGCCGCGCATTTTGAAGCCGCGGCCGCCACCGTCGTCGTCGTCCGCAACCGCGGGACCTGAGAAGCAAATGATTATCGCGGCGAACGCCGCGGTCAAAACGTTGACGCGCAGCAGAAACATGGCAGGCCTCGTAAACAATGAACGATAGACGAGTACGCGCGCCGAGCCGCATGTATTCCATGCATGCGAAGAAAAATAACAAAAATTACGTGATAGCTTTCTCAATAATTCCCGCTTGCCGTTACGCGGACATTCTACGACTACAGCGGAATAAGGGATGTCCCAGCACGTATTAGGTCCAAGTGTCCGAAAAGCAGAATGAACACAGCGGCGTGCCGATCATGGATGTTCGCGCCGAGTTGATCACGCTTCTTCCTCGACTTCGGCGTTTTGCTTTTTGCCAAACGCGGTCGCTGCAGGATGCGGACGATCTTGTGCAAGCCACATGTGAGCGAGCGTTGACGCGTATCGAACAATTTCAACCCGGCAGCCGCCTAGACAGCTGGATGTTCGCCATCATGCGCAATCTATGGATCGATCGAATTCGCGCGCGTGCCCGCGCGCCGGAGGTGACCGACAACGCGCTCGTGGAAGCCATCGCAGACAGCGACCGCATCAGCGAGCGAACCGAGGCACGCTCCGACCTTCGATCGATCAGCCAGCTCATGCAGCAACTGCCTGAAGAGCAATTGAGCGTGCTCACGCTGGTCGCGGTCGAGGGACACAGCTATCAGGAAGCGGCGGAGATGCTCCAGGTGCCGATCGGCACCGTCATGAGCCGCCTGTCGCGCGCCAGGGCCAAATTGGCTGCCGGCTTGTCCGATCCCGATCGCATTCCCGCAACGAAAGTCACCGGCGAATGACCGCACCAACCGAAGAAACTCTGAACGCATATGTCGACGGCGAATTGAGCGCCGACGAGCGACGTCTCGTCGAGGCGCATCTGGCCGTCGATCCCGACGCGCGGGCGTTCGTTGAAACGTTGCGTCGCGTCAATGACCTTGCCGCCGAGGCCATGGCCGAACTCGTGCCGCCGGCTCCGCAAGCCCTGATCGACCGGATCAACGCGATACCGGTGCCGCCACCCGTGCAGCGCGCGACGGAGCCGATCGCTTTTCCTGTCCGCCGCGCCCGGCAGACAACGATATCGTACTACGCCATGGCGGCCTCGGTCGTCCTGGTGGCGGCCGCTGCCCTGACTTATGTGTTGAAGGTCGGATCGCCGCGCGACGCGTTGCTGCTCGCCAAGGGCAACGTGCCGCTGGGCTCGGCTGTCGCTGAACTTCTGGAAGGCGGCCGGAGCGGTCAATCCGCACCGGTTTCCGCGCCCGGCTCCGCGACAGGGCAAGCGATGCTTGCCGCGACGTTTCAAGACCAGGCTGGGCGTTACTGCCGCGAACTCGAGGTGTCGGCGGGTGCAACGGAAACCCCGGCGTCGGCGTCGATCGCATGTCGCTCGACGGAAGGTGCCTGGTCGATCGAGGGCTCGGTTGCGTTGGCCGGCGCAAGCGGTGATGCCGCGCCGGACTACGTCCCTTCCGGATCCAGCAACGACGAACCGTTGGGCCCGTTGCTGCAATCGCTCGGCATGGGCAAGGCCTTGTCCACCAGCGAGGAAGACGGCGTCATCTCGCGCAAGTGGCGGTAGCGCCTGAGTTTTACGTTTTTCTCATCACGATCGGAATATGACGTTGCCTGTTTCGTTTTCCTGATGCCGCGCCACTAGGCACGGTGCGTCAAATCTCAGGAGAACACACCATGATGAAAACAGTGAAAATCACGGCGCTCGTCAGCGCGACGTCGGCGATCCTCGCTGCAGCACCGGCTCAGGCGGCTCAGATCCCGCTGGAAGAGCTTGGGAAAGACGCAAAGACGGCGACCGCGCTGAAGGACGATCGCACGCGGGTAGCTGGCAATTCCATCTCGAACTCGTCGTCCAACTCATCGTCCAATTCGTCTTCGAACTCGTCTTCGAATAGCTCGTCAAACAGCTCTTCCAATTCGAGCTCGAACTCTTCGTCCAACTCGAGCTCGAATTCTTCATCGAACAGCAGCTCGAACACCAGCTCCAACAGCTCGTCGAACTCTTCGAATCGCGGTTGGAACCGTGGCCATCGCAACTGGCGCCGCTAAGTGCGGGGGGAATGAGAAAGGGCCGGGTTTCCGGCCCTTTCTTTTTGGCGAGCCGGTCAGGAACGCTCGAAAAGAAAGGGGCCCGACGGGCCCCTTGCTCAAAGTCTATGTGAAATGTT
>JAKAXS010000032.1 GCA_021816505.1 Pseudomonadota bacterium | reverse complement strand
ATGCGCAAGGTCCCACACCTCGAGCCCTATGCGCAGCTCGGTGAAATCAGGTGCGCGGCGGATCATTTTCAGGTTGTCGATGTTGCCGCCGGTTTCACCGATGACCTGCGCGATCTGTGCAAGGCTGCCGGGCCGGTTGGGAGCTGCCACACTGATCAGGGCGGGAAAACGCTCCTCGGCCTTGGGATCGACGTCCCAGGTCACGTCGATCCAGTTCTCGTGCTGGTACTGTTCGAGCTTGGGCGAGTGGATCTGGAAGATGCGGATGCCCTGCCCCGGCATCATCACGCCGACGATGCGGTCGCCCGGCACGGCGCCACCCTCGTCGAAGGTGACGGGCATGTCCGACTTCACGCCCTTGATCGCGATACTGCCGGCGCCGCCGAGGCGATTGGCAACGTCCTCGCCGCGGAATTTCAGGCTGCGCATCGCATTGGCGATGTTGAACCAGCCCTCCTGGCCTTTCGCGCGGCCGAAGCGGCGCGTCGGCGTGTAGGTTTCGGGCACCGCCTCGGGTGCGATGGCCTTGGCGGCCGCCTCGGCTGCGAGGTCGTTGCGGCCGATCGCGGCAAACAGCTCGTCCTGCGATTTGTGATTGAGCTTTGGCAGGCCCTTCTTGATCAGATCTTCCGAATAGTCCGCGCCGACGCGCTCGAACTCCGCCATCAAGAGGCGGCGGCCCAGCTCCGCATACTTGCGGCGCTCGGCATCGCGCGCGGCGCGACGGATGGCGGAACGCGCGCGCCCGGTGACGACGATGCCTTCCCACGCGGCCGGCGGCGTATGGTTGCGCGACGTCTGGATCTCGACCTCGTCGCCGTTGCGAAGCGTGGTGGACAGCGGCACGTGGCGCCCATTGACGTACGCGCCGACGGCCGAGTTGCCGATATCGGTGTGCACCGCATAGGCGAAGTCGAGCGGTGTCGCGCCGTGCGGCAGGGCGATCAGGCGGCCCTTGGGGCTGAAGCAGAAGACCTGGTCCTGGAACAGCTCCAGCTTGGTGTGTTCGAGAAACTCTTCCGGGTTGGAACCCTCGAGCAGCGTGTCGATGAGGCGGCGCAGCCAGGCATAAGGACCACGTTCGCTATCGTAGATCTCGGCTTTGCCTGCCCCGTTGCCGTTGGTATTGCGCGTCACGCCATCCTTGTAGAGCGCGTGCGCGGCGACACCGTACTCGGCGACGCGGTGCATCGCGCGCGTGCGAATCTGCAGCTCGACGCGATGGTTCTTCGGGCCGACCACGGTGGTGTGAATCGACTGGTAATTGTTCTGCTTCGGTGTCGAGATGTAGTCCTTGAACCGGCCCGGCACCGTACGCCACGTGGTATGCGCGACGCCCAGCACGCGGTAGCAGTCGTCGATCGACTCGCATGTCACGCGGAATGCGTAGATGTCCGACAGCTGCTCCAGGCTGATCTGCTTGTTGGCCATCTTGCGCCAGATCGAATACGGCTTCTTCTCGCGGCCGCTGACGTCGGCCTTGATGCCGAAGCTTACGAGCTTTTCTCCCAGCGCCTTTGCGATCTCGTCCACCAGCCCTTCGTTGAGCTCGCGCAGCTCGGTGAGCTTGCTGGTCACGGCCTGGTAGGCATCCGGATGCAGCCAGCGGAAGGCGTGATCCTCCAGCTCGTCGCGCATCGCCTGCATGCCCATGCGGCCGGCGAGCGGCGCGTAGATGTCGAGCGTTTCTTCCGAGATGCGCCGGCGGCTGTCCGGCTTCATGTGCTCCATGGTGCGCATGTTGTGAAGCCGGTCGGCCAGCTTCACGAGCAGCACGCGAATGTCGGTGGAAATCGCGATCAGAAGCTTGCGGAAGTTTTCCGCCTGCTCGGTTTTCTTCGAGACGAGGTCCAGCCGCTTGATCTTGGTCAGGCCGTCGACGAGCGCGCCGATCTCCGGGCCGAACAGGTGATCGATCTCGGCGCGCGTCGCGTCCGTGTCCTCGATCACGTCGTGCAGTAGGGCAGTCGCGATGGTGGCGTCGTCCAGCTTCAGATCCGTCAGGATCGCGGCGACTTCCAACGGATGAGAGAAGTAGGGATCACCCGAAGCGCGCTTCTGATGATTGTGCGCCTTCATGGCGTAAACGTAGGCGCGGTTCAAAAGCGCCTCGTCGGCCGTGGCGTCGTACTTCTGGACTTTTTCGACGAGCTCGTACTGACGCATCATGGCCCGCCACGCTCCTCAGGCGGACGATCTTTACCTGCGAGGTGTGCGCCGCGCACCCCCCGCAGTTCGATTACTCACAGACCAACGGCGATCTCAGCTGATTTCGTGACGTCAGCTTAGTGTCGGCTTGCCGATGCGCCAAGCGTGCTTGGCGTCGCGGCGCCGGTCAGCGGCCGCGCTCGCGCGGGCCGCCGCTGCCATTCGACGAAGGCTCGCTGGGCGTCATGCTTTCCAGGCCGCGCAGCAACTGCTCTTCCGTCAGCGTGTCGACCTGCGTGTCGCTCGACTGGTCATCACGACCAAGCAGCGGTGCACGGCGATCCTGCATGACCACCGGTGCGGCGCCCGCCTCCGGCTCGTCGACCTCGGTGTTCTTCTGGATCGAGTGGATCAGGCCTTCGCGCAGATCTTCCGGCGGCATCGTGCGTTCGGCGATTTCACGCAGCGCGATGACGGGGTTCTTGTCG
The DNA here is from genome assembly GCA_021816505.1 of Pseudomonadota bacterium. Lineage (GTDB taxonomy): Bacteria > Pseudomonadota > Alphaproteobacteria > Rhizobiales > Hyphomicrobiaceae > JAKAXS01. Next base: position 10,478 of record JAKAXS010000032.1, on the reverse strand, counting down.
TTTTCCGGTTCGATCGTGATGGCACCGCCGTTGGCGATGCCGCGGGCGCGATGCGCTGCCAGCAACACGAGTTCGAAGCGGTTCGGGACCTTGTCGACGCAATCTTCTACGGTGACACGAGCCATCCGCCAGCTCCTCTTCTTCGTTGACCGATTGGATTACCAATGCAAACAGCCGGTCGGGCCACACCCTCGCGCCATCGCGCGGGCGGCCGCCGGTGTTGTTTCGTTGACCTTTCGCACAGTCATTGGCCCGGGTGCAAGGACTATTCTGTAGACTTTTGGACGGAACGGCGCAAAAATTCACGCAACAACAGTAACGTTTACGGACCATCCGCGTCTTATCTTATCTATATGCGAAAATGAGATCAAAAACACTTTGAGTGCACGATTTCGCCTCATATGTGAATTATCCCATACGTAAAGCTATTTGCGCGCCGCTAAATCAGATTTACCATCAGTCAATTTCGGGTTGTAGGCGCGGTATTGACTGGTTTATCAACGGGGCGCCGAGCTTGAAGCGTCGGCCAAGACAGAAATTCGAGGTGAGAAGAAAATGCATTTTTATGCCAACGAGCGCGTCGCGCTTTTCATTGACGGCGCAAATCTGTACGCGACGTCCAAGGCGCTCGGTTTTGACATCGACTACAAGCGGCTGCTGGCGTTGTTCAGGCAGAAATCTCAGCTTGTACGCGCGCTCTACTATACGGCGTTAGCGGAAGATCAAGAGTATTCTTCCATTCGGCCGTTGATCGACTGGCTAGACTACAACGGATACTCGATGGTCACGAAGCCGACCAAGGAGTTCACCGACGCGTCCGGCCGCCGCAAGATCAAAGGCAATATGGACATCGAGCTTGCGGTCGACGCGATGCGTCTGGCTGACAACCTCGACCACGTGGTGCTGTTCTCCGGCGACGGTGATTTCCGCTCGCTGATCGCCGCGCTGCAGCAGCGGGGCAAGCGCGCCTCGGTCGTGTCTACGCTGCAGACGCAGCCGCCGATGGTCGCTGACGAACTGCGCCGCCAGGCAGACCAGTGCATCGACCTCGCCGATCTGGAAAATCTCATCTGCCGCGATCAGGCTCAGCGCGTCGAGCGCACGGAGCGGCCGGTACGCGCCTACACGTCGACCGGACGCAGCGGCGGCAGCTACACGCGCGATAATCCCTCCTACCAGAGCAACGACGATCTGCCTGAAGAGGTCTGACATTCGCGCGACATCGCGCTAAACAGCGGCTTGGCTGGGGGAACCCGCCAAGCCGTTTCGTTTTCATGAGCCGCGAGTGCGGATGTCCCGAATGCTCACCACCGCCATCGTCGACAGTCCGGAAGCTCCGGCCGACTGCGTCCTATGCCCAAGACTCGTCGCGTACCGGGAGGCGAACCGGGCGGCCGAGCCGGCGTGGTTCAATGGTGCCGTGCCGTCGTTCGGCGCCGCCGACGCACGGCTGCTCGTGGTGGGATTGGCCCCCGGCGTTCGCGGCGCAAATCGCACGGGACGTCCCTTCACCGGCGATTACGCCGGCACACTTCTTTATGAGACACTCGTCAGCTTCGGATTTGCCGAAGGCACATTCGATGCCCGCATCGACGACGGTTTGCAGCTTGTCGACTGCATGGTGTCGAATGCCGTGCGTTGCGTGCCGCCGGAGAACAAGCCGACGCCGGCCGAAATCGCAACGTGCCGGAGCTTTCTGAAGGCGCGCATCTCGGCCATGACGCGACTGAGAGGCATCGTCGTGCTGGGTCGCATCGCCCATGAGAGCACGCTCACGGCACTGGGCCTTCGCAAGGCGCTCTTCCCGTTCGGGCACGGCGCGCGCCATGCCGTGTCGCCCAGCGTGACGATCTACGACAGCTATCACTGCTCCCGTTACAATACCAATACGGGCCGGTTGACCACGCAGATGTTCCGCGACGTCTTCACCGCCGTGCGCGCGGATTTCGACAGAGCCTGAGGTTCGTCGATATTGAGCGCTTCCGCCCCGTGCGATTGCCTGCAATGATGCCCGGCAGACGGCGAGTTTGCGCACGAGGACATCATGGGGCTCGAAATTGCACCCGAGAAGGTTGCTCACGTCATCATCAAGGCGCGCGAGTATGACGTGAAGGTCGGCGCGTGGAACTCGTCGCCCGAGGAAGGCGATGCCGCCGAAGATCCCGAGTCCATTCTCGAAGACTTCGCCAACGATCCGACCCGCGCCGAGCTTTCCGGTTTCCTGCGCATGCTCAACAATGACGAGCAGGCCAGTCTCATCGCGCTGATGTGGGTGGGACGGGGAACGTTCGAGGCGGAGGAGTTCGACGAAGCCGTCGAAACGGCCCGCGCCGAGCACGCCAACGGCACGTCACGCTATCTGCTCGGCACGCCGCTGCTGGCGAATTATCTGGAAGACGGATTGGAGAAGATGGGCTTCTCCGCGGAGGACGTCGAGAGCGACGTGCTTTAGCCGATCGACGGCAGCGTTGCCAGAAGCTGCGCGGCGTGCGCTGCCGGATCTGAGACAGGGTAGACGCAGCGCGTGATGCGCGCATCCTCGATCACGAGGGTCAGGCGCTTCAGATAAGTAACGCCGCCCGTTTCGAACGTCGGCAACGGCAATGCTTTTTGCAGACCGCAGGCCTCGTCGCTCAGCAATGGGAACGGCAGATCCAGCCGCGTGGCGAACTCGCTCTGATATGCGGTGTCTTGCGCGCTGATGCCGTAGACGCCTATCCCGCGCGCGGCATAGTCCGAATGGAGATCGCGGAAGCCCTGCGACTGCGGCGTCGAGCCATGGGCGCCGGGAATGTCATCCCAGTTCGGTGGATCCGCCATCCCGGGACGACCGGTCCAGGGGTAGATGTAGAGAACGTTGAGACCGGAGAGCTGCGCCAGCGCGACCTTGCCGCCGCGCGTGCTCGGCAAGACAACGTCGGGCAGCGGCGTGCCAGCCACGAGGTGGCGGGCGCCGCCGTCGTCTTGCAAGGCGGCCACGTCAGCCCTTGTCGCGCAGGATGCGCTGCTTCTCGCGGTTCCAGTCGCGCTTCTTGTCGTCTTCGCGCTTGTCGTGAAGCTTCTTGCCTTCGGCCAGAGCGAGCTTGAGCTTCGCCTTGCCCTTGGCGTTGAAGTACAGCTCGAGCGGCACGATCGTCATGCCCTTGCGCTCCACCGCGATGGCGAGCTTGTGGATCTCGCGCGCGTGCAGCAGCAGTTTGCGCTTGCGGCGCGGCTCGTGCTGGAAGAAGCGCCCGGCATCCTGAAAGGTCGGGATGTAGGCGTTGACGAGATAGAGACCGTCCTTCTCGCTGTCGGCGTAGCTTTCAGCGATGTTGGCGTGGCCCGAACGCAGCGACTTCACCTCCGTGCCGGTCAGCATGATGCCGGCCTCGTAGGTGTCGGTGACGAAGAACTCGTGCCGCGCCTTGCGGTTCTCGGCCACCGTCTTGTGGCCGTCTTCTTTTTTTGCGGCCATAACCGTTCAGTCCTCGGCCTACTCCGCCGCTTTGGCGGCGGTGAGACCCAACTGGCCCAAGACCGCATCGACGGCCTGCTTCGTCTCCTCGCTGACCGGCACGAGCGGCAGGCGCATCTCCGGCCCGCAGATACCCAGGCGCGAAACGGCGTATTTCACAGGGCCGGGATTGCTCTCGACGAACAGCACGTCGTGCAAGGCGATCAGGCGATCCTGCAATGCGAGAGCCAACTTGTAATCGCTGGCCAGGCACGCGTTCTGGAATTCGGCGCACAGGCGCGGCGCGACGTTCGACGCGACCGAGATGCAGCCGTGACCGCCGTGAGCCATGAAGGCCAGAGCCGTGCCGTCTTCGCCGGAGAGCTGATTGAAATCAGCGCCCATCGCCGCGCGCTGCTGGGAAACACGCTGCAGATTGCAGGTGGCATCCTTGACGCCGGTGACGTTCTTCAACTCGTGGAAGCAGCGCGCCATCGTCGCCACCGACATGTCGACCACAGAGCGGCCGGGAATGTTGTAGATGATGATGGGCACATCGACGGCGTCGTTGATCGCCTTGTAGTGCTGGAACATGCCCTCTTGCGTGGGCTTGTTGTAGTACGGCGTGACGATCAGAACGCCGGCGGCACCCGCGTTCTTGGCGTGCAGCGAAAGGTCGATCGCCTCGTCCGTCGAGTTCGAGCCGGCGCCGGCGATGACGGGAACACGTCCCTTGGCCGCGTCGATGCACAGCTCGACGACGAGCTTGTGCTCGTCGTGGCTCAGCGTCGGGCTCTCGCCGGTCGTGCCGACCGGGACCAGTCCGTGCGTGCCTTCCGCAATCTGCCATTCGACCAGACGGCGGAAAGCCGCCTCGTCGAGCGCGCCGTTCTTGAACGGCGTAATGAGCGCCGTGTAGGACCCCGTAAACATGTGAAGCTGCCTCAGAATTCCCGACCGCGCGCGCAGGCGCCTGTGGCCGATCAAAGCTTATCCTTGTTTTTGCCGCGTTACTCGGGCCTAACCTTGCGCCGGGTGCGGCAATTCGGGGCGGAGATTAGGCGGTTGCTTGGCCAGCCGCAAGCCAACGTGACGCCGCCGTCACGGGATGTTTCCGATTTGAGGTGGCAATTGCTGAAACTGGTGACGTTCAGGCCCACTCAAGCAGCCCTTGCCGGGGCCTCCCTGTTGATTTCATTGGCCGCATCGGTTCCCGCTCTGGCGCAGGACGTGGCGCCTGCCGCAGCCCTGAAGGTCATTCCGAAGCCGACATCGCCGTCCAAGTCCGAGGCCCAGTATCTGGCCCGCCTGGACAAGGCGCTTGCGCCGATCCGCAAGTATGCGCTGTCCGCCGAGGACGCGGCCGCCGTGCGCGACGCCTTCAGCGCCGTCTCCAAGAAGCAGGCCGCAGGCGAGATCGCCGCGATCCGCGGGCGCGTGCAGGACCGCGTGGCGGTGAAGCTGATCGACTGGTACAGGCTGCGCAACGGGCTCGGCGGCACGGACGAGTACAAGACATTCCTGGCGCAGAACCCGGCTTGGCCGGATCGCAAGACGCTCACGCAGCGCATGGACGAGGCACTGTTCGTGAAGGGCGTCGGTGCCGGTGCGCTGGCGGGCTATTGGCCCGAAGGCCGGCCGCAGACCGGCATGGGAATGGGTGCGCTCGCCGCCGCTCATCTGGCAGCGGGTGATCAGGCGAAGGCGAAAGCGCTCGCGTCGAAGGCATGGCGCGAGGAAGACATCCCGGCCGGTTTCGAGAGCCGCTTCCTGCAGCGTCTCGGCGGACTGCTGACGCCGGCGGATCACAAGTGGAAACTCGACCGCCTCATCATCGACGACGTGCGCTGGCAAGGCGATCGCAAGGAACGCGCAGCCGAGGCCCGGCGCGTGATCGCGCTCTTGCCGGAGGCCGACCGCGGCAAGGCCGAGGCACGGCTGAGCGTGTTCATGACCGGCGGCAAGGCGCAACCGGCAGGCCTATCCAGCGAAGGTGCGGGCGACTGGGGACTGGTGTTCCATCGCATCCAGTCGTTGCGCAAGGCAGGGCAGACGGACGAAGCGGCGAAGCTGCTGCTGTCGGCGCCGACCGACCCGGCGAAGATCGTCAGCCCCGACGAATGGTGGGTGGAGCGGCGCGCCAATGCGTACGAGGCACTGAAGCGTGGCAAGGCGAAGCTGGCCTACGACCTGGTGCGCGATGCGGGGCCGCTGACCGTGAACCCGCTCAAGGAGCAGCAGTTCATGGCCGGCTGGCTGGCGCTGCGCTATCTGAAGGACCCGGCGCGGGCGAAGCCGCACTTCGTGGCCATGGCCAAGGCGGCGGATGGACCGTTGAGCCGCGCGAAATCGAACTACTGGCTCGGACGGACCGCCGAGGCGACGGGCGACACGGACGGTGCGGGAAAAAGCTATCGCGCGGCGGCGAAGGACGGCGACACGTTCCACGGCCTTCTGGCCATGCAGCAGCTTCAGAACGGGCGGCAGGCTCTCAACAGCGGCCCGCCGCAGGCTCCGAGCAACGATCAGATTGAACGTTTCGTCGCGCTCGACGCGGTGAGAGCCGTCGGCGTGGCGAAGGCCGCAGGCGTGACGCCGGGAATCATGCGCGCGTTCGTCGTGCATCTGCGGACGTACTTCAACGACGAAGCCGATGTGGCCATGACGGCGCATCTCGCCGAAGCGGTCGGCGACACGCAACTCGCGGTGCAGACCGGAAAGAACGCCATCGCGCGCGGGCTCAATCTGGTGATCTACGCCTATCCGGTGCACCCGTTCCCGGCTTACACGCCGTTGCGGCGCCCGCCGGAGCCGGCCTATCTGCTCGGCATCGCGCGGCAGGAGACGGAGTTCAACCGTCTCACCGTATCGGGTGCCGGTGCGAAGGGTCTGCTGCAGGTGATGACGGTGACGGCGCAGCACGTTTGCCGCGACTACAAGATCAAGTGCGACATTCCCCGGCTGCTGTCGGATATCGAGTACAATACGATGATCGCGTCGGCCTACATTTCCGATCGCATGCAGGAGTTCTCGGGGTCCTACATTCTGGGCGCCGCAGGCTACAATGCCGGACCCGGCCGTGCGCGGCAGTGGATTCGCGAGTTCGGCGATCCGCGCGATCCGAAGGTGGATCCCATCGACTGGATCGAGCGCATCCCCATCCAGGAAACACGTGAGTACGTGAGCAAGGTTCTGGCGAACGTGCAAATGTATCGTGCGCGATTGGGGCAGGAGCCGGCCTTGCGTCTGACGGAGGACCTCGTGCGCGGCCGTGCGGGCGGCGGCACGCGGCGCGACGCGGAGAATGCACAGTCGGACGGCTAACGGACAAGTCGGACAGGCGAAGGATTTGAGACATGACGGGCAGCGACGGTTTTCGCGAAATCACCTTCACGTCGCGGGACGGGCTGAAGCTTGCCGCGCGGCATTACCCGGCGCAGCGTGCGGCGGGCAGTCGCCGCCCCGTCGTCTGCCTGCCGGGCCTGACGCGCAATGGTCGCGACTTTCACGACTTTGCGTTGGCGATCGCGTCGCATTCGGGATCGCCGCGCGACGTCTACACGGTGGACTATCGCGGCCGCGGTCAGTCCGAGTGGGATCGCGATGTGAAGAACTACGCGGTGCCGATCGAGATGCTCGACGTCGTCGACTTCATGACGTTCGCGGGGCTCACCGATGCGGCGATCGTCGGCACCTCGCGGGGTGGGTTGATCGCGATGGTGATGGCGGCGGCACAGCCCAAGCTTCTGGGTTGCGTCGTGATGAACGACATCGGGCCGGTGATGGAGCGCAAGGGCTTGACGCGGATTTCGGCTTACGTCGGCCGCATGCCGCTGCCGCGCTCGTGGACGGAAGCGACGCAACTCGTCGCAGACATGAGCCGCAAGGCCTTCCCCGCCGTCGCCGAGAGCGAATGGGAAGCGGTGGCGCGGCAGTGGTTCAACGAGCGCAACGGACGTCCTGCTCCCGGTTACGACCCCAAGCTCGCCGCCGCGATGTCCGTGCTCGACAAGCCCGCTCCGCCGCTTTGGCCGCATTTCGAAGGCCTGAAGCGCATTCCCTTGCTGGTGCTGCGGGGAGAGACGTCCGATCTGCTGTCGGCGGAGACCGTGGACGAGATGAAGCGGCGGCATCCCGCCTGCACCGATTTCACGGTGAAGGGCCAGGGGCACGCGCCGCTGTTGCGTGATGCGGCCAGCATCGCCGCGATCCGTGATTTCTTCGACAGCGCGGGCCGCGGCCTGGAGACGCCCTCCAAGACCGCCGCGAACGCTTAGTGGCGCGACGCGCTAGACTTCTCCGCGATCGACGCGACGCGAAAACTCGGTCTGGCCGCCGGACGCAAGAATGCGGGCCTGCTCGATCCAGTTTTCGCGTTCGATACGGCCTTTGAAGTCGAGGATCTCGCTGATGCGCTCAACTTCGGTCACGGACCAGTTGGCGACCTGCTCGTAGCTGGTGATGCCGAGCGAATTCAGCTTCTTCTCGATCAGCACGCCGATGCCGCGAATGCGCTTCAAGTCGTCGAGATTGCCGCGCACGTACTCGGCGTCGTCACCCAGCAGCGCTCCGGCGCGCACAGACCTCAGGCCGGTCAACGAGCGACCGCCGCTCTCGGGCGAGTCTTCGTCGTCCGCCAGAGCACCTACATCGGCACCTTCGTCCGACTGTCCGGCGTTTTCGCGGATGGCATCGGCGAGTTTCGCGGGGCGCAAAGGCGCATCGGGCCGCTGCGTCGAGGCGATCATCGCAGCCGCGGCTGCCGCCGCCGCGGCGGTGGCCATGTCGGCGGCTGCAGCGGACGTTGCGTGACGGCCGAACTTGCGTTCGGGTTCATCGGCGTCAGGAGCGTTCGTGGTGTCAGCACTGCTTGACTCAGAACCGCTCTCGTCGCCTTCAGCCACCAAGAGCCGCGCCTGATCGATCCAGTACTCGTCCTCGATACGGCCAAAGAAGCCGATCGTCTGGCTCATGCGATGCACGTCGTCCGCATTCCACGCGGCGATCTGCGCGAACTGCGTCACGCCGGAGTAGTTGAGGCGCGCGGCGAGCACATCGTCGATGCCATGGATGCGCGTGAGGTCGTCAGGCTGGCCATCGCCCAGTTGACCGGCAGCGCGGCCTGCGGCAATCCCGGCCGCAGCGGCAAGTGCCGCGGTGGCGTGCGTGATGCCAGTCGTGTCCGGCGCAGCAGCGGCGGCAGGTGCGTCCGGCACGAGCGCAGGAGCGGGAGCGGTTGAAGCTTCAGGTGCCGCGATCTCCCCGACCGCGATAGAGGCGTACGTCTCACCCTCCGGCGGCACGCTGAAATCGTTGGGATCGCCGGGTGCGGACAGTTCGAACTCCGTCACCTCTTCTTCCGGCTGCGGCTGGAAGAGCGCTCCGGAGGCGAGCGCTTCCGCGATGTAGTTGGGATCCGGCTCACCGGGCGCATCGGCCGGCCGCTCGAACGTCGGCACCTCCACCGTCGGAATCGGTAGCGGCGCGGGAGTTGGGCCGGGCATCTGCGGCGGCGGCAGTTCCGCTTCGACGACACCGGGTGGCGGCAGCATCGAGCCGTCGTGGCTGGCCACCGCGATTTCGGTGTAGGTGCCCTCGGGAGCCGCGGCGCTGTCCTCGGTGGGGCCAGCGTACTGCGCTTCGGAGACAACGATCGGCGGCGGCGGGTAATCCGGCACGGTTGTGACGGGAGGCGGCACCGGCAGAGGCTGCACTTCGATCACGGGGCCGGCCGAACCAACGCTGGCGACAGCGACCGGCGCGACCTCGGCAACGTCGCCCTTCAAGGCACGCTCAAACCGGGCGGCGTCTTCACGCGTCACGGGAACAGGCGGCGTCGCGGCCGGGCGCAGCCCTTCCGAACGCTGAACCGCTGGCGGCACGTCGATGCGCAACGCGTCTTCCGGAATGTCATCCGCGGTGAAGCGATGGACGGTGCGCTTGAGCAGGCACGCCAACGTGGCGCCAACCAGAAAGGCGGCCATCATCAGCAGAAACGTCTGCAGTACCAACATGTACATCGATCAACTCTCCCGTGCGGAACGGCGCGACGCCGGTCGCATCGTTACTCGCTCTGCGTTCGTCCGCACGAAATCCACCCGACCAGAAGGCCAATGGCGAAGGCCACGGCCACGTACCAGATGAGCTTGAAAAACAGGTATTCCATGGTCTCCAAACCTCTCCGGACTACGGCGCTGGCGCGACGTTGAATTCGATGCGGCGGTTCTGCCGCATACCCTCTGGCGTATCGTTGGGCGCGATCGGACGAGCTTCACCGAAGCCTTCCGTTACAAGACGCGTTGCGTCCACGCCCTTGCCGACCAGGTAGTCGGCAACGGCTTTCGCGCGGCGCTCGGACAGGCCTTGGTTGCGCTCGATCTCGCCTTCGGAATCCGTGTGCCCGGCGATATTGATGCGCGCCTGCGGACACACCTTCACGATGCCCGCGAGGCGATCGAGCGTCAGATAGCTATCCCGCGTGAGATCGGCCTTGGCGCGGTCGAAGTTGATGACACCCTCGGCCATCGCGCTGCGCATCAGACCCTGGCAGTGATCGGCCTCGGCCTTCTTCTTGGCATTCTCGGCTTCCTGCTGGCGCGCGGCTGCCAATTCCTGCTCGGACTTGCGATTGGCCTCGGCCTCTTCCTCGGCACGCTTGGCGGCGGCAGCTTCCTCTTCGGCCTTCCGCTTGGCGGCGTTCTCTTCCTCCGCCTTGGCCTGCTCGTCAGCCAGACGCTGGGCCTCGGCCTCTGCCTCCGCCTGTTCCTTCTCGTCGGCTTTGCGCTGCTCTTCCTCGGCCAAACGTTTGCGCTCGGCCTCTTCCTCAGCTGCCTTGCGTGCCGTCTCTTCGTCGGCGAGTTTCTGCTTCTCAGCCTCGGCTACGCGGGCGGCTTCCTCTTCCTCGGCCTTGCGCTTGGCAGCTGCTTCCTCTTCGGCCTTTGCCTGCTCTTCGGCGACGCGTTGTTCCTCGGCCGCCTTGCGAGCGACTTCCTCTTCTTCTGCCTTCTTGGCGTCTTCGGCGGCCTGAGCATCGGCCTCGGCT
>JAKAXS010000478.1 GCA_021816505.1 Pseudomonadota bacterium | reverse complement strand
CGCGAGCGTGGTGGTGGTCGCTCAACAAGAACCTGCCCCTCATCCTAACCTTCTCCCCGCGCGCGGGGAGAAGGAACCCGGCGGCGCGAGCGGAGACGTGGAACGTGGCCTCAGAAGAATTGTCAGGTCAGATGCGAGCCGCGCTAGCGGCCGGCTCCGCGTAGCGGAGTCGCTAGCGCAAACAAGAAGAGCCCGGACGTTACGCGAGACGCGTGTCCGGGCTCTGGTGTTGGTTTAGCGGCACCTCATTTGATGCGGCGCGAAGACCGGTGTTGGCCGGTGCGGGGATGTTCCCCTGATGGCCGTGTGTCTCGCGTTGCGCGTGGTGCCAAACCCAATCACATAAGGTTTTCGCAGATCCGCTGCTCATGCGGTCGTTTCGATCGCCGAGATACCCGCCCTAATGGCAGGCCTAAGAGGAAAGCTCCTTCATGCGTGCGTCAAGAAGACGGCGCGAATGAACTTTGGATCCACGTCAAAAACGATCTGATTGTCTGATCTGCCGCCGTGCGTTCTGGTCCGCAGATGGGACCGCTTCACAGCGGCGAAGGATAACCCGGTGGCCACATTTTCTTAGACCTCCTTCGTAGACGTTGAGGGAAGTCTGCGCTTCGATTTTCCATCTGTCAATTCACAACGGACGCGCCTGCGCAGGACGTTGAATGAAGCGTTACGCTATCTCATGCAATGCCGAAGGCTGGCGTAAGCATCGCTGTATCGCTTATGGTCGCGGCCGAGCGGGAACGCGAACGAGACGATAACGAAAATCAAGAGAGAGACGCTGCATGGAAACGCTCTACTTCGACGAACACATCGCGCTGCAGGAAGAGTTCGGCACGCGCAAGCTGGCCGACATGCTCGACACGAAATGGGCGCATCGCGCGATGACGCCGGACGAGCAGGCTTTCGTGGCATCGCGCGACTTCTTCTTCCTCGCGACCGTCGACAAGGAGGGCCGCCCGACCGTGTCCTACAAGGGCGGGCCTGTCGGCGTGATCAAGATCATCGACGATCAGACCGTCGCGTTTCCGGGCTTCGACGGCAACGGCATGTTCTATTCGATGGGCAACATCGTGGGGCAATCGAATGTCGGCTTGCTGTTCATCGATTTCGAGACGCCGCATCGCTATCGCCTGCAGGGACGCGCGACGTTCGAGCGGGACTCGCCGCTGCTGTCGGAGTGGCACGAGGCGAAGTACGTCGTGACGATCGCGATCGATCGCGTGTGGGTGAACTGCCCGCGCTACGTTCACAAGCACAAGCGCGTCGAGCAATCGAAGTACGTGCCGGTGTGCGGCAAGGAAACCCCGCTCGCTTTGTGGAAGCGCGCAGACATCGTCCAGGACGTCATCCAGCCCGATGAGCGCGCACAAGCGGAGAAGGAAGGCATCCTCAATCTGCAGCAGTACGAGGAGCGTGTCATGCGTGGCGAGGGGTAGCTGCGGTCCGGCGCCGTAGTTCAATCACTGCTGGCCGGCCTTGCGCTAAATGGGGTCAGCCATTTGTCTCCGACGACCGACCGACCGCTGCGACCAGGTTGCCCCTCGCCGAGAGTTCGGCCGCAGTTTCGACACGCTCGCTGTAGCGGTCGGTCAGGTGATGCGAAACATCGCGTGTCAGTATCGTGAACTTCATCAGTTCCTCCATCACATCGACTACGCGATCGTAGAACGAGGACGGCTTCATACGGCCGGCCTCGTCGAACTCCTGGAACGCCTTCGCGACTGAGGACTGGTTCGGGATCGTGATCATGCGCATCCAGCGGCCAAGGACGCGCATTTGATTGACGGCATTGAATGACTGGGAACCGCCGCTGACCTGCATGACGGCGAGTGTCTTCCCTTGGGTTGGTCGCACTGCGCCGGAATTCAAAGGTATCCAGTCGATCTGTGCTTTCATGATGCCGCTCATCGCGCCGTGCCGCTCCGGCGAAGTCCACACTTGACCTTCCGACCAGGCGGCCAGCTCTCGCAGTTCCCTGACCTTGGGGTGGTCGTCAGATGCGTCGTCTGGCAGTGGCAGGCCGCTTGGATCGTAGATCCATGTCTCGGCCCCCAAATGCTGGAGAAGCCGAGCGGCTTCCTGCGTCAGAAACCGACTGTAGGAGCGCGGTCTCACCGAACCGTAGAGCAACAGGATGCGCGGTCTGTGGGCTGCGCGCAGCGGCGCGCCGAGGATGGCCGTGTCGGCAACCGCAAAAGCATTTGCCCGCACGTTGGGAAGCGTGGGATCGAGTTCAGACAATGGAGTTCCTCTGCGGGCTTGTGACGACCTCGCCGTCTTCTTTCGTGAATGGTCCGATGTCAGGATTTGGCAGAATGGCCAGCACCGCTTCGGATGGTCTGCAAAGCAATGTTCCGTGCGGCGTCACGACAATCGGGCGATTGATCAGGATCGGATGCTTCAACATGAAGGTGATCAGGTCATCGTCGCTCAGTTCGGGATTGGCGAGATTGAGCGCTTCATACGGCGTTCCCTTCTCACGCAGCAACGCGCGAGGTTTCATCCGCATCGCGTCAAGCAGGCCGATCAACTGAGCGCGGCTCGGGGGCGTTTCGAGATACTCGATTATCGCCGGCTCCTCCCCGCTTTGGCGGATCATCGCCAGCGTGTTCCTGGAGGTCCCGCAGGCCGGATTGTGATAGATCGTGATCGTCATGGATATGGCCTCGTTACCGGCTTCGATCCGGGGGGCATCACTTGAAGCCCTTGCTGGACAACGCTGCCTTGGCCTTCTTGAACGGTGCGCCACATAGCTCGGGCTGACCCTGGCAGCACTCCTCCGTGAGGTACTCGAGGAGCTGGCGCATATGCTCCACGGAAATCGCGTAACGGATGTACCGCCCCTGCCGGGTCGCTACGATGAGACCCGCGCGGTCCAGCTCCTTGAGATGGAAGGACGCGCCCGACGGCGGTACACCAACGGCCGCCGCGATATCCGAGGCTGTGACGCCGGACGGTCCTGCCTTGACCAGCAGCCTGAAAATTTTCAAGCGATGCTCGTGCGCCAACGCACTGAGCATCTCGATGGCAGCGCTATCTTTCATCAATCTATTGCTACAATAATTATTGAAGTATGCAAGTATTGCGCAAGAAAAAGCCCGGGATCGCTCCCGGGCTTCGTCGTTTCTCTCGTGTCACGCTCGTCTCAGCCGCGCTTGGCGGCCGGCTCCGCGTAGCGGA
>JAKAXS010000477.1 GCA_021816505.1 Pseudomonadota bacterium | reverse complement strand
GATCTAGCGACGATCGTCAGGAGCACCAGGACCGAGGCCGCGCCGTTTCTCCGTCTGATCGGCGGCGAGAGGCTTGCGTCGTTGCCGCGGCGCTCCAGCCAGGCGATCATTGCGCCAAACCACGTGACAGGGTGGCCAAGCACTTGATAGATCGCTGGCGGATAGCCGGCCGCTGCCTCGATCGCGAGCGCCATGAGCAAAATTAGCAGAAAGTGTTCCATGGGACGCGGGTCCGACGCCAATGTCGCGGGTGAGGTGCGTGACGGCGGTAGCGATGGTCGATTTGATCCGGCCTGGCAAGCCTCGTGCGGATGCGCAGGCGGTCCAGCGTGATCATCGCCGTACGCCATCCGCGGCCCGACATCGGCGAGGGCATCTGCTACGGCCAACGCGATATCGGCCTGGCCGAACCGGTGGCCGGCAACGTTTGTGGGCTTATGACCGGTCTTACCGGGCGGAACCTGGCGGCGATCGTTACCAGTCCGCTTCAGCGTGCACACGCTTATGCGCGTGCCCTCGCCAAAGCCCTCGATCTGCCGCTGACGGTCGAGCCGCGCCTTCGCGAGATGAGCTTCGGCTCGTGGGAAGGGGTCGCGTGGTCCGAAATCGCGCGGGCGGAGATCGACGCGTGGGCGGCTGACCCACTGGGCTACGCGCCCGGCGGCGGAGAAAGTGTGGCGCAACTCTCCGCCCGCGTTTCAGAGGTGTGGCAGGAGGCGAACCCGGGCGATGGCGACCAGCTTTGGATCACGCACGCCGGGCCGATGCGGTGCCTGGCCGCGCTTTCCGAACGTGCCGATTTGCGAACCTGCCTGGAGCGCCGTTTCGCCTACTGCGAGATGCTGGAACTGGCGCCGCCCTCGCGATAGGCGCGGCAGCGTCGTCAGTGCGCGTTGCGGTACGCCTTTGGCGACAGGACCGTCAGGGCGATGATGTAGAAGTCCAGGCCCAGCGACCAGTTGTCGATGTAGTGCAGGTCGTGGTCCAGGCGCTGCGCCATGGCATTTTCGGTCTCGGTCTGGCCACGGAAGCCGTTCACCTGGGCCCAGCCGGTGATGCCGGGCCGCATGTTCAGGCGTCGCGGATATTGCAGCAGACTGGTTTCGTACATGCGGTCGTGCGCGACGGCGTGCGGCCGCGGGCCGACGAGCGACATTTCTCCGCGCAGAACGTTGATCAGCTGCGGAAGCTCATCGATGTTGTAGCGCCGCAGGAAGCGGCCGACGCGCGTGACGCGCGCATCGTTACGCGTCGCCTGCACGATGTTGTCGCCGTCGTCCATCACGGTCATGGTGCGGAACTTCCAGATCTGGAAGATGCGCTGGTTGTAACCGCGGCGCCGCTGCAGGAAGAGAGCCGGCCCCTTGCTGTCGAGCCGGATCGCGACGATCACCGCGAGCAACATGGGCGACAGCAGAAACAGCGCCAGACCCGACGCCAAAATGTCAAAGGCGCGCTTCAACATCGCCTGGCCCGGCTCAAGCGGCCGTCCCTTGAGCGACAGCACGCACGTTTCGCCCACACGGTTGATCTGCGGACGCGAGAATTTACCGACCACGCTCGCGGCACCGACATGGATGGCTGCGGGCAGGACGGTGAACGCATTGACGACCTGGTCGATGTTGCTGGCGCGCGACCAATCGGCGAGCACGATGACATCGTCGATTTCCAAGGTGCGCGCCCAGGAAACCGCATTCTGCAGATCCGCAGGCTTGAACGAGACGTTTCCGTCGCGGCCGGGGCGTGCGTCTAGCTTCACGACAGCGGTGACTTCCGCGCCTGAATTCTTGCCCATCAGCTCGCGCGCCGTCATGCGAACGTCCTGGTCGACGCTGACCACCATGAACTTGCGCCGCGCAATCAAGCCGGACTCGATGGCGGCGATGAGGGCCTGCCGGACGAGGATGTTGACGATGTAGACTGCGACGAAGCCGGAGACGAAGAACGACACCATCCAGCCGCGCGAGAACATCGTCGAACTTTTCGTCAGGAACGCGATGACCGCGAGCGCGAGGAAAGCGGCAGTCCAGATTGTAAGAATGCGCCGCGCGCCCCGGCGGCCTTCGAGGATTGCCTCCGTGCGATAATCGTCGCGCAGGACGGAAGGCAGCGCGAAAATCCAAGCCGCAAGGCAGCCAACCATCACGAACTGATCGAGGTCGCCCATCGAGCCGTAGCGCATCGACGTGTAGGCGGCGCCAGCCAGCATCGAGACGAGAACGATCGCGGAAAACTCCGCCAGCACCGCGCCGACCGAGAACGCCATCCGGCTGAGTTTCATTCGTGGCCGGGAATAGGTTTCGGCTGTACTCATCACGCGACCTGCACTGCGCTCAAAAAGTTCATTCTGGGACGACAGTCCACCAAACCTTAATACTGCAAATCTTGAACCGCATCATGAACAAGATGAAAGGTGGACTGTTCAACCACGATGCATATGGCCTGCCAGTTCGCCTGTCGCATTTTGGATCAATCTACCGATTGTTTACCACTTCTTTACGAAGGCGCACAGCTCCCTAACGCAAATCGCGCAGGGCTGCCGTATCGGAAATTTCAGAATTCTTTCAAGCCGGCGTTGAAGATGGCAGCTCAAGGTAGCTGCCCCGCAGGTACACGAGGGGGTCCCTTTCCTCGTGAGCGGTCCCGGCAATGATCTCGCCGAAGAAGATCGTGTGGGTTGCCGCGGGGTGGTACCCGGCAATGCGGCACTCCAGGGTGCAGACCGTACCGGAAAGGATCGGCGCGCCGGAGGTCCCGACACCCCAGGTGCCGGACTTGAAGCGGTCCTCACCCTTGATCCCAGGCAGGCCCGAGAAAGTGACCGCGATGTCGTCCTGCCCGGCGGCAAGGGCATTAATGCTGAAAACGCCGCTTTCGATGATCGTGTCGTGCGCCACCACCCGGCGGTTGACGCAGACGAGAACCGTCGGCGGTGCATCCGTCAGCGCGCAGACGGCGGTGGCCGTCAAACCGCTACGCTGCCCCGGGCTGCCGGCGGCAACGATCGTGACCTGACCGGGCACGTTGCGCATCAAGGCGCGGAAATCGGTGGTCGAAATGGGAACGGACGTCATGCGCCTCTGCTAGCAGGGGTGGAGTCGGAATTGCAACACGATACAGCTTTCGGTTGACCATGGTCTCGTGCGGCGTCTCGTGCGGCCAGCCAGTTCGAAAGCCTGACGCT
>JAKAXS010000476.1 GCA_021816505.1 Pseudomonadota bacterium | reverse complement strand
TCCGATCTCGGGCTGCTCGGCTTCGGCGACGCTCTTCAGAATTTTGGCGACGGTCAGCGGTTCGACGACCCAGTCGGCCTTGACCAGCACGCCGCGGTCCGCGCCCATCGCAAGACAGGTCCGGATCGTTTCGGAGGCTTGGGACGGGCCGACGGATACAACAATCACTTCCGTGGCGTCGCCCGCTTCCCTAAGCCGAAGGGCTTGCTCGACCGCGATCTCGTCGAACGGATTCATCGACATTTTGACGTTGGCGAGATCGACGCCGGTCCCGTCGGACTTCACGCGGATCTTCACATTATAGTCGACGACCCGCTTAACCGGGACGAGAACTTTCATTATCAAGCTCCAATTTCGGTTAGCGACGCTCCCGGCAAACTCAACGCCCGCAGCCCTCCATCTGATGCCTTGCGTGGCGCGTCACCCAACGGGCGCACTTCTCAGCGCAACGCGAACTTCTCGCATCGTCCAAAACGACAATTTGTCGCCGGTACGCTGCACGCCCGACCATTTTGGCCCCAGCCCCCAGCAGGCAGTGCCTCGGCTGCGCCTACTATCGTCGGTTCGGACGACGCAACGCGCTAAAGCAATGCATAGTCCTCTCTCTGGAGTTTCAATCTCGCGAGGAACCAATGTCCGAGGCCTATATCGTCGCTGCAGCCCGTACCGCCGGAGGCCGCCGGGGCGGCCGCCTCGCTGGCTGGCACCCTGTTGAACTGGCCGCCAAAATCCTGGACGCGCTGGTCGAACGCAGCGGAGTCGATCCGGCTCGGGTCGAAGACGTGATCATGGGTTGTGTTCAGCAGGCCGGCGAACAGTCGACCAACATCGCTCGAAATGCTGTACTGGCCTCTGTCCTACCCGAATCCGTTCCGGGTACTTCGATCGACAGGCAGTGCGGGTCGTCGCAACAGGCGCTTCATTTCGCTGCGCAAGCTGTAAAGTCCGGCGCGATGGATATCGTCATTGCAGCGGGCGTGGAATCCATGACGCGCATTCCGATGTCCGGACCGACCAAGATTGCTGCGCAGAACGGGCTCGGCGAATATATGAGCGCGGACTTGAAGCGACGCTATCAGGTTGAAACTTTCAGCCAGTTCGACGGCGCGGAAATGATCGCCCGGAAATATGGACTGAGCCGGGAGGATCTTGATCAGTTTGCTTATCAGACGACGCGGCGAGCCATTTCCGCCACCCGCGGCGGGGCCTTTCAGGAGGAAATCGTTCCGATCGAGGTCCGCAACCCGGACGGTTCCGGCTCCGGCGAAATGCACGTCGTGGACGAGGGCATCCGGTTCGACGTCACGCTCGACAACATTCGGGGAGTCAAGCTGCTGCGGGAAGACGGCTGCATTACCGCCGCGACCTCGAGCCAAATCTGCGACGGAGCCAGCGGCGTGCTCATCGCGAACGAGCGCGGCCTGAAGGCGCTCGGGCGCAAGCCACTCGCGCGCATCCACCACATGAGCGTCATCGGGCACGACCCCGTCATCATGCTCGAAGCGCCGCTTCCGGCAACAGAAGCCGCCCTGCGAAAAACAGGACTCCAGATCGGCGATATCGACCTGTTCGAGGTAAACGAGGCATTCGCGCCAGTTCCGCTCGCTTGGCTCAAGGCGACTGCTGCGGATCCTACCCGGCTCAACGTCAACGGCGGCGCTATCGCGCTCGGCCATCCGCTTGGCGCCTCCGGAACGAAGCTGATGACAACGCTCGTCCACGCATTGCGCCATCAGAACAAGCGCTATGGACTGCAGACCATGTGCGAAGGCGGCGGCATGGCGAACGTCACCATCGTCGAGCGTTGCTGAATGATGGGGCAAACGTTATCCCTCCTGCCTTCCGACAGGTAATGACAACTCTGGCGGCGAAGTCGGCCGTCTGACATGTCGAACATGAGGCGAAAGTGGACGGCGATGCTAGACGCAGGCTTACGCGAACATACGCTCCGCGACCCCGGCCGCACCGCGCTGATTCATCGCGGCCAGATCTGTTCATATGCAGAGCTCGAAGCGCTCGCCAATCGTCTTGCCCATGTTTTCCGGGATGCCGGGCTGACGCGCGGCGAGCACATCGCTGGCCTGCTGCCCAATGGCTTCGACATATTCGCGGTCGTGTGGGCCGCCTATCGCTGCGGCCTGTATTTCACGCCGATTCCAAACACGTTGTCGGCGACCGAAGCCGGCTATATGGCCCGCGACTGTGAAGCGCGGCTGGCGATCGCGCATGCGGAATGCTCGGCGCTCGCGCAATCCGTTCCGGCGCACGCGCCCTCGGTGGCGCGCTGGATCGCCATCGGCGGGCCCATCAGCGGATTCGAGGCTGGCGATGCGCTTCTCGCCGCTGCGCGCGACACGCCGATCGACGACGAGACGCCAGGCGGGCTGATGCTCTACACCTCCGGCACGACGGGCGCGCCGAAGGGCGTGTGCCGACCGCTGCTGCCGGTCGATTACCGGGGCATGCCGCCCTTCGCGCGCGACCTGCTGGAGCTTTTCAATCTCGGCGGCGCGGATGTGCGCTACCTGTCGCCGGCGCCGCTCTATCATGCCGCGCCGCTGCGCACCAGCCTGGCGGTGACGGCCGGCGGCGGGACGGTCGTCGTCATGGACCGTTTCGACGCGGCGCAGGCGCTCGATCTGCTTGAAGGATTGCGCATCACCCATAGCCAATGGGTTCCGACCATGTTCCAGCGAATGCTAGCGTTGCCGGAGGAAAGGCGGCGGGCGTTCTCGGCGCCCGCGCATCGCGTCGTCTATCACGGCGCAGCGCCCTGCCCGATCCCGCTCAAGCGGGCGATGATCGAGTGGTGGGGGCCGATACTGCTCGAATATTACGCGGGCAGCGAGGGCGTCGGCGTCACCACCATCGATTCGCAGGACTGGCTTCGGCATCCCGGCTCCGTGGGCAAGGCGCGCCGCGGCGCCATCCACATTCTCGACGAGGCCATGAACGAATTGCCGCGCGGAGCGACCGGGCGCATCTATTTTTCGGGCTCGGCGCCCTTCGCCTATTTCGGCGCGCCCGACAAGACGAGCGGACGCATCAGTCCTCAGGGCTACCAGACGCTGGGCGATGTCGGTCGTCTCGATGTCGATGGCTATCTCTATCTCACCGATCGCGCTGACGACATGATCATTTCCGGCGGCGTGAATCTCTATCCGCAGGAGATCGAAAACGCGATCGCG
>JAKAXS010000475.1 GCA_021816505.1 Pseudomonadota bacterium | reverse complement strand
GTTCTCGGTCTGGTCTGGCGTTCTGACGACGGCTGGCGGCATCGCCTGCTACGGCACGCTCGAGGGCAACCTCAAGTGCGTCGATCAGAAGGACATCACCAAGCTGCTCTTCAAGCACAAGAACCCGTCGGGCATCATCGGTAACGTCTTTAGCTATGAGCACAAAGGCAAGCAGTACATCGGCGTCTTCTCGGGCGTTGGTGGCTGGGCCGGCATCGGCTTGGCAGCAGGCCTTGAAGATCCGGAAGCTGGTCTCGGCGCAGTCGGCGGCTACGCCGGTCTGAAAGAGTACACGGCTCTGGGTGGCGTGCTCTCTATCTACTCGCTGCCATAGCGCTTCCTCCAAAAAGTGAAACGGTTGCGAGCAACTTGACCGGCGTAAGACCTACGCCGGTCATCTTTCACTAAGCCCAAGCCGCTTGCTCCAGTCCTCAACGCTGCGGCGCGCGATCCTGTTCTCGATCAAACGCCGCCATCCACTGGCCAGCTGTGAAACCTCAGCCAGCTGGCGCAGGGACTCAAGATCCAAGGGGCGGTGGTAGAGAAGATCGAGGATGCGCGCCAACGGCCATTCCGGTTGAGGCCGATCCAGGCACGTCAGTTCATCACCGGGTCGAATGATGCCCGGCTCGAGAACACGATAATACCAGCCCGTCCGCCCCGAGCTTTGCACCAGTTGAGCCATCGCGGAATGGGCAAAGCGGACATTGAGCTTCCAGCACGGTTGCCGCGCTTGTGAAACTTGCAGGACGACTGATCCTGCCTTGAAAACATCCCCGATGCAGACCGACAGCTCCGAGAGTCCGATCGTTGAGATATTTTCGCCGAAGGCTGCAGGCTGTGACAGGTGGGGCGCAAGAGCCGGCACTGCGGCACGCCAAGCGTCATAGTGCTCTCGCGGATAGTGATGCAGTGCCTTGTCCGATCCGCCGTGATGCACCAGGTCACCCTGCTCGTCTCCGGCAAGCCCGTGAGTCACAATTCTCCATGGCGAAGGCGCCAAGGTTTTTCCGATCGCGCTTGGCTCGCCTTTCGGACCGAACGGCACGGCCCGGCCCGCGAACATCTCGGTAATCGGCACGGCGACCGCAGTTGCCGGCGCGTGCATCACGAATTCAGCCCGTGGATCGACGCGGCAAGCCGGCCGATGCCCAGCTTGATCTCCTTCTCCGTCAGAGACGAGAAGCCCATCACGAGCACGCGATCGCTATCGCCCTCTTCGCCGAGATAGGTGGAGCAACCCGAGGTCGGCGTGTAGACGCCGACACCTTCCTTCAGCGCAGCCGCTTCGATCTTTGATGCAAGCGGCAAGCTTTCGGGCAGGTGCCAGGCGAGGTGCATGCCGGCAGGGTCACCCAGTACGGTGCACGAACCGAAGTGTTCCGACAGTGCCGCAAGCAGGCACTCGCGCTTGGCCATATAGCTGCGCCGTATGCGGCGCAGGTGGCTGACGTAGTGGCCGGACTTCATGAAATCCGCCATCGCGGCCTGCTCCAACCAGGGTTGGCCGTTATTCATGAGCGCTTTCATGTTGCGCGCGGCTTCGCGCATCGCCGTGGGAACGACCGCATAACCGAGCCGAAGCCCCGCCCCCATGCACTTCGAGAACGTGCCGAGATAGATTACGCGGTCGAAGCGATCCAGGCCCTTGAGCGCCGTGATCGGCGAACCTTCGAAACGGAAATCGCTGTCGTAGTCGTCCTCCACGACATACGATTGCGTGCGCGATGCCCACGTCAGCAGCTCCAGCCTTCGCTCCAGCGAGAGCGTGACACCCAGCGGATAGTGATGCGACGGCGTGACGTAGACGACGGCGTTCGAAACGTCGGGCAATTGCATCGTATTCAAACCCCACGCGTCCACCGGCACCGGAAAGAGTGTCGCGTGCAAGCTTTCGAACAGGTACGCCGCGCCCTGGTAGCAGGGTCGTTCGACGACCGCGGGTGTCCCCGGCCGAAGCAGAAGCCGGCCGACAAGATTGAGGCCGTCCTGGCAGCCGCCGATGATCATGATGTCGTCGGGGTCGGCAATGATTCCGCGCGCCGGCCGCAGGTGCTTGGCGATCTCCTGTCGCAGCTCCAGTTGCCCCCAGGGCTGACGGTAGTCGGTCAGATTGGCGCCGGCATAGAGCAGGCGTTTGGCGATGAGATGCGACCACAGCTTCGTCGGAAACGAGCGTGGATCGGGGCGCCCCACCCAGAAGTCGACCATCAACCGGTCGTGATGCGGGTTCATCAGCGACTGTGCGCGCACCGGCCGAATGGCGCCGGCAAACGACGACTGGGTGCGCTCGGGCGCGGCGCTCGCGCTACCGAGCTTGGCATTGAGCCCGGCTTCCGGCAGCTGCGACGAAACAAACGTCCCGACGGAGCGCCGCGTCTCGAGATAGCCCTCCGACCGCAATCGTTCGTATGCGAGGGAGATCGTGTTTCGCGACACCTGCAGCTGGTCGCTCATGATCCGTGTGGCGGGCAGCGAGTCCCCGGGGCGGAGCTGCCCGTCGAGGATCATCGTGCGTATGCGCTCGAACACCTCGTTCTGCAGGCTCAGCTTGCGATCGGCACTGAGATTGAACGCAAATTGCATGCAAAGACCCCGGTTCCACGCCATCGTGGCACCAAGGTATATGCAGAAACCGGCCTTGCGATAGGTCCACGCACCGTCAATCGCGTGGTGCCACGCCCTGCGGCGTCGTCAGTCCCTAAGCGCTAGGACCGGCTCGCACGCCAGACGCCCGAGCAGAGTCCGGACGGTCCGCGCCCCGACCACGTGCCGCTGGCCTGATGCCGCCCGAACCGGCCCGTGCCGCGCGCAGTGCGCGGCCCCGCCACCGCGTTGAGCCGCACGTGACCTGATGCCGAAACGCGGCCGCTGAGCGCGATCGGGTAGAACGCAAAGAAGCCGCTGGTCGCATGCAGTCGTCCGCGGCTGATGCCCAGGCCGATGTCCACCGTTCCGCAATGCCCACGGGTCGTCACCGCGACCATGTTCCAGCTGCCGTCGAAGCCGGCGGCCGTCGCGGACGCCGGCGCGGACAAAGCGGCGCAAGCGGCCGATAGAACGAGGGCGCAGATGCGGTGCCGTATCATGGTCTCTACTCCTCATACTGATGTCTTCAGTGCGCCCGCACCAACCCGCCCGGACGCTGCAAGCACTAGGCTGCACGAACTGCGGTCGCCTCGCAACGAT